>CAVDWN010000041.1:0-9038 GCA_963612535.1 Sphaerochaetaceae bacterium | reverse complement strand
TCGGCCATCACGCGCACGATGCTGGTGCATTTGAGCGCGCTGGACAAGGTATCGGCGGCTATCTTGCGCGGGAAGCCGCTCGGGGCGGTCCACAGCGCTATCTCGGTTTCGCGGGTGCGCACGCTGCGGCGAATTCCCACACGGAATATTCCCAGGTCATCGGCTCCCTGCAAGAAGGAGAGGGCGCCACGCAGGGCGCCAGGCGCCTTCTCTATGCCCTTCGCTCCCAGAAGGCACGTCTTGGGGGCTGCGGCAAGCTTGCCGCCCTGCTCGTGGAATCCCAGCATGAACAGCCCGCGCGCATCGAGCCCGGCAGCCAGCTCCAGCTTGTTGCGGTAGCCCAGCTGCCGCTTCGAGCCCACGCAGGGGGAAACCAGTTCTTCGGCGCGTTCGCGCGACACGCCGCCGATACGCGATAGTTGGTTTACCACGTTTGCACGCTTGGCTTCGAGTTGGGCCTCGTAGCTCAGGTGCATCCAGGGGCATCCGCCGCAAACGCCGGAATAGGGGCAAGGCGGCTGCACGCGCAGAGGGCTGGCCTCAACGATCTCTTTCACAACCGCCTCGCGAAAGCCCTTGGTTTCGCGGGTGATCTCGGCTTCCACCACATCGCCCGGGGCGGCTCCTGCGACGAAGACCACCTTGCCGTCGTCGGCGCGTCCAACGGCGTTGGGGCCGTACGCCATGCCGGTGATCGTAGTGCGCATGCTCAAGCCTTCCTTTTGGTTTTCATGGGGAAATCGGGATGACGCTAATCATAACGTATAATATCGGCAGTTGTGCCCTCTTAGCTCAGGGGATAGAGCGTCTGCCTCCGGAGCAGAAAGTCGCAGGTTCGAATCCTGTAGAGGGCACCATTCTTGAATACGAACGAAGCAGATAGGGGATACCATGGCTTTGTACACACCCGAATACCAGCCCAACGGCAACGAGGTCGCTGTCATCAAAACCTCCAAGGGCGATATCCGCGTAGAGCTTGCCGGCAACGATGCTCCCATCCACGTCGGCAACTTCGTAGAGCTTGCAAAGAAGGGCTTCTACGACGACCTGAAGTTCCATCGCTATGTTCCCGGCTTCGTTATCCAGGGCGGCTGCCCTAACACCCGCATGCTCGATTCCGAGCAGGTGAAGGAAGCAGAGGGCAACCCCTATGCCGGTCTTGGCACGGGCGGCCCGGGCTACTGCATCCGCGAAGAGTACACCACCAACCCCAACAACAAGCACCTCGACGGCACGCTTGCCATGGCGCGTTCCCAGGACCCGAATTCCGCAGGCTCGCAGTTCTACCTGTGCCTGGGCGCCCAGCCGTTCCTCGATTCCGGCTACACCGTTTTCGGCCAGACCGTGGAAGGCCTTGACGTGGTGGGCAGCCTTCGCGTAGGCGATGTTATCGAGACCATCGTTATCGAGAACGCCAACTAGCACGCAACCGTTGTTGGCAGCAGGGCGCAGAAGCGCCCTTTCGCAGCGTCTTTTCCTGGCTGCTTCAGGCCGGAAGACGCAAGAGAGGAACCGGACGGTATATGAACAACGAGACTTTCCAGCAAGCGCGCAGCGCCTATGTTTCCAAGACCTACGATGTGGCTTTGCAGAAGTTCACCGAATGCCTTGAGGATACCTCTGTCGAAAAGGCTCCCGGTGAGATCGGCCTTCTGTACCATCAGATCGGAAACTGCCTGGTAAAACTCAACGACCCGAACGAGGCCATCCATGCCTATTCCCAGGCAATGGTAGACAAGTCCTACGACGCCACCGGCTCGGTGAGCTACAACCTGGGCATGGTCTATGCCTCCCAGGGCGATTTCGAGGACGCCATCACCAACTTCACTGCCGCTACGCAGGATTCGCGCTATCCCACGCCCTACAAGGCGTTCGTCGGCTTGGGCAATTCGCTTCTGAAGCTGGGCAAATCTGCCGAGGCGGGCGCGGCATTCCGCTCCGCCGCCTTGGACGAGATGAACCCGGATCCGACAAAGGCCCTTTTGAACCTGGGCGTCTGCTTCATGGCGCTCGATAGGCCGCAAGACGCCATCGCCTCCTACGAAAGCGCGCTCCAGTTCGACATGAAGCCGGCCACGCGCAACAAGCTGTTCGCCAACATGGGCCAGGCCTACGTTGCCGCAGGCAAGATGGAAAAGGCCGTTCGCGCCTTCGAGTCTGCCTTGGCCGACAAGACCTACGTGTTCAACGATGCCGCGAACGTCGACTACCAGCGTGCCGTTGCTTCCATGGCCTCGGGCAACACGGGCGAAGTGGAGGCGGTTTCCCCTGCCGATGTCGCCTCTGCAGCCGCTGCGGCGCCCGCACGCCAGAACGACCTTTCCGGGCTTGACGTTCCGGGCGATGGTGTGCCCCTGCAGGCTCAGCCGCTCGATCCGTCGCAGATGGGCACCATGCAGCTTTCCGAGACCAGCATCATGCGCGAGATTGCCGCTGCAGAGCAGGCAGGCAGTCAGTTCTTCCAGGATGCCGAGCAGGATTTCCAGGATTGGGGTCAGCCCCTTAAGAAGAAGCGCCGTCACCGCGGCCTGAAGATCTTCCTGATCTTCCTTATCCTTATCGTTATCGTGGCTGGCGGCGGCGCGTTCGCCTACACGCAAGGTTTCGGCGTGCCCTCCAAGCAGGACCAGGTCAATGCCCTGTTCGCCGATCCCAGCAGCGATGTGTACGCTTCCAATATCGACGACTCGAAGAAGGAGCGCATCGCCGATACGGTTGTCTCGGGCGCAAGCGTCGAGATCGTCGGTCAGGAAAACAACCTCACCACCGCCGAGGTGTACGTGAAGGCCACCACTCAGCAGGGCGGGGAAGTGCCGTACCAGATCTCGCTGGTGCGCGACGGCATCGGCTGGAAGGTATCGTCCGTATCGCTTTCCTTCGCCAGCCAGCAGTAACGGCGATTAGGGGCTGGGCCCCTGGCATAGAAGAGTCAGAACCCCTTCATTCGAAAGGAGCCATAACATGGCAATTGAAAAGACCTATAGCATGATCAAGCCCGACGGCGTGCGCAACGGCCACATCGGCGAGATCGTCAACCGCTTCGAGCGCGCCGGCCTCAAGGTCGAGAAGCTGGAGATGGGCATGGTTACCCCCGAGCAGGCAGCTGCCAACTACGCCGAGCACGAGGGCAAGCCCTTCTACGATGGTCTTATCTCCTACATCACCTCCGGCCCTGTTGTGAAGATGGTCATCTCCGGCGAGGGCGCTGTTGCCAAGGTTCGCACCCTCATGGGCGCCACCAACCCCGCAGAGGCTGCTCCCGGAACCATCCGCGGCGACTTCGGCCTGATCATGGACGAGAACGTTATCCATGGCTCCGACTCCACCGCATCCGCCGAGCGCGAGATCGGCATCTTCTTCGCATAAGCCAGGCCTTATCCTGGGTTTTTTCCGGGCTCCGCAAGGGGCCCGTTTTTTGTGATTCAGCGCTTGCGTGCAGCGCCTATGGAATCGCGCGCGGCGCTATGGGCGTGTGATATTATCTGTGATTACGATTGCACAATACTGCTTAAGGACAATGCATGTCTTTCCTTGATTATATTCAGAACGCCACACAGTCGTCTTCCTACGACATGGCTATCGACCTCGGCACGGCCAATACGCTGGTGGCCATCACGGGCCAGGGCATCGTCATCAACGAGCCTTCCGTTGTGGCCATCGAGCGCAGCACCCATCGCGTGCTTGCCGTCGGCCACGAGGCGAAGAACATGATCAACCATACGCCCGACACGTTTTCGGCAGAGCATCCCCTCCATGATGGCGTTATCGCAGATTACGACGTTACCGAGGCGATGATCTCCGCATTCATCAACAAGGCGGCCCCTCGCCGTTATCCTTGGCAGCCCAAGCCGCGCATCGTGGTGTGTATCCCCTGCGGCGCCACTTCGGTAGAGAAGCGCGCGGTGTTCGAGGCCACCATCCAGGCGGGCGCCCGTCAGGCCTACCTCATCGAGGAGCCTATGGCTGCGGCCATGGGTGCCGACCTTCCCGTTACCGAGCCCACCGGTTCCATGGTTGTGGACATCGGCGGTGGTACCACGGAAGTTGCCGTTATCTCGTTGGGCGGCATCGTGACCTCCTCTTCGCTGCGCCTTGCCGGCAATCGCCTGGACGAGGCGATTGCGGTTCATTTGCGCGATCTTCTTGGAATCAAGATCGGCGAGCGCACGGCAGAGGTCATCAAGATTAAGATTGGCTCCATCCTGCCCTTCGAAGACGGTCGCGAACGCGACATGATCATCTCCGGTCAGGATGTTCTTACCGAGCAGCCCAAGGAAGTAACCATCCAGTCGGAAGACGTCCGCGATGCCCTGCAGGCTCCTATCGACGAGATGGTTGTCCATATCAAGGAAACGTTCAAGAAGACCAACCCCGACTTGGCTTCCGACATCATTTCCAACGGCATCCTGCTCACGGGCGGCGGCGGCCTGCTTTCCGGCTTGGACCGCTATTTCTCCCAGCAGCTTGAGATCCCGGTTTGGACAAGCGAAACGGCGTTGACCAACGTGGTTTCAGGATGCTTGAAGGTTCTTGAGACCCCGACGGCGCTCAAGCAGATTTTGATGAGATCGAAGTAGGAGATCCTTTCACGATATGGCCCTGAATATGAACGATAAGAAGATCCCATTCGGTGGCCACCTTGGGGGAACGGGGCTTTTGGCGATCTTTCTGGTTGTTTCCCTCGTCCTCGTTATCGTGTATGCGCGCGAAGACCAGGAGGGCCCCCTTCATTCGCTGCAGTCGGCCACTGCTGCGGTGTCTTCGCCCCTTACCTCTATCGGTGCGGCAACCGGTTCCCTTGCCGCATCGGCATCTACCTCCATCGAGGACCTTACCGCCGATGGGCAAACCATGAGCCAGCTGAAGGAAAGCAATGCCACGCTTTCCCAGATGGTGGTGGAACTCGAAGAGTACCGCCAAGAGGCTACTCGCCTTGAATCGCTGCTGGGGCTGCACGATGCCTATGGCTTTTCCTCTATCGCCGCCCACGTAACGGGCTATTCGTCCGACTCCTACAACCGCATCATCACCATCGATGTGGGCGAGGCCTCTGGGGCGAAGGCCGGTTTGCCGGTTATGGGCTCCACCGGTGTGGTTGGCCAGATCATCTCGGTTTCAGCCTACTCTTCGCAGGTCCGCCTGCTCAACGATGCCCAGAGCGGCGTTGCCGTCATGCTGCAGAATTCCCGTGCGGAAGGCATCCTCAACGGCTCGGTAGAGGGTACGCTCTACCTTAAGGGCGTCGATGAGGGCACCGATGTTCAAGAGGGCGAAGCGGTTATCACCACCGGCCTGGGCGGCGGTTATTTCCGTGGCCTGGTTGTTGGCGTCGTCTCCAAGGTGGAGCAGCGTCAGGGCGATGCCACGCGAACTATCGTTGTTTCCCCCAACGCCTCTTTCTCCAACGTCAACGAGGTATTGGTGGTGCTGGGCATGGGCGGCGAGGCTGCGGCTTCGTCCGACGCCAATGCGGCAAACACGGTTATCAACGCGGTTAGCCCCAGCACGCTGGGCTCTTCCTCGTCCCAGTCGAGCTCGTCTGATTCCAGTGCCAGCACGGACAACTCTTCGAATGGAGGCGAGTAGCTGCTATGCGCGAATGGTTGCTGCCCCTGATCTTCTCTGCCGTTATCGTTGTGGTGCAAGTGGTGTTTGCGCCCATCCTTGCGGTTTTCTCTGTCGTTCCAAGCTTTATCGTTCCGTTCGTGCTGGTGCTTTCCATCATGCGCCGAGCAGACACGACGTACGTCTATGCGTTCGTTCTGGGAATCATCGCCGACTTGCTGCTGTATACGCCTATCGGCCTGACTTCCTTGCTTCTGCTTGTTGCCGTGTTCTGCCTTTCGCGCGCCTTCGAGGTCCTCGACGACACCACGATGGCAATGCCGGCTATCGCCATGGCGGTTACCATATTCGCCTTCGAGCTGGTGTTCGTCATCGGCCTTATGATCCTTGGCTACCAGGGCTCGTTCTTCGAGCTGCTGGTGCAGCGCGTCATTCCCTCCACGGTGCTGAACTCGCTCATAGCTATCCTGCTTTTCATCATCATGCGCCGCTTGCCGTTCACGCAGGCTTCCAACGATGCTTGGCAGGTGCCTACTGCAGGGCGTTTCCGTTAGGCCGGTGAGCTAGCAGTGCTCTCTGCCATACTCACCACTATCGCCGCCCTTCTGGTTCTGGGCGTTATCGTTGCGGTCATCTTCCGCGTGCGCGCCAATTCGGCTCAATCCCGTGCGCGGGAGCGCATGCGCGTGCGCTCGGTCACCTCGGTTGGCATAGCGGCCGAAACGCCCAAGGTTTCGCAAGGCAGTGCGCCCAACATCGCTTCGTCTATCGGAGGCCCTGCTGCTGCAACCGGCCTCCGCAGCCGCTTCGTTGCCGTCGGTGTGCTCATCGGTGGAGTGTTCGCGGCCCTTACCGCCAAGCTGTTCGGCCTTCAGGTCATCGATGCCGCAAGCTACAGCGAAGAGGCGGATGCGAACCTCTACACCACGGTTTCCACGCCGGCGCCCCGCGGCATCATATACGACCGCAACGGCATTGCCCTTGTTTCGAACCGCCAGGTGCAAACCGTGCTGGCAGATGCCGATGTGGTGAAGAACCATGATGTGCTTCTGCGCCTTTCCTCGCTGTTGGGCATTCCCTACGAAGTGGTCCATGCCCGCATCTCCGACTCCACTTCGGGCGCGCAGAGCCAGCGTGTGGTGGCAAGCGATGTCAAATTGCGCGATATCGCCTTCATCTCCGAGCATCGGGATGCCTTCCCCGGTATTACCACGCAGGTCCGCACCACGCGCTCGTACCCTTACGGCGCCCTGGCCGCGCATCTTCTGGGCTACACCGGTACTGCCTCGCAGGACGATTTGGCCAATGCCGCAGAAGGTCGCGATATCCAATCGGGCGATGCGGTGGGCAAGAGCGGCATCGAGCAAACCTACGATTCCCTGCTTGCGGGCGACCACGGCCAGCGCGTTCTGGTTACCAACGCATCGGGCGTTATCCAGCAGGTGGTGGGGGAAACCGACCCGGCCAAGGGCAACGATGTGTATTTGACCATCGATGCGAAAGTGCAGCATGTTGCCGACCGCCTTCTGGCCGATGCGGTGCAAAACGGTACCGGCACCGCCGCATCCTGCGTGTGCATCGACGTGAAAACCGGTGGAATCGTTGCCATGGCAAGCTATCCTACCTACGAGCCGGAGCACTTCATCGGCGGCATATCCCAGGATGCTTGGGACTCCTATCAAACCGAGGAATCGCATTACCCGCTTATGAACCGCACCATCGCCGGCACCTATCCGGCCGCATCGTGCTTCAAGGCCTTCACGGGGCTGGCGGGCCTTACTTACGGGTTCGCCGACAGCAGCAAGTCGTGGGACTGCCAGGGAACATGGACGGGATTCGGTACGGAATACGCTCAGAAGTGCTGGCAGAAGTCGGGCCATGGATGGCTGGGCCTGCGTCAGGGCATCGTCGTTTCCTGCGACGTGGTGTTCTACGAGATAGCGAAGAGCTTCTACGATGCGCGCGCCTCCATCGGCGAAGAGGCCATGCAGGACTTCATCAAGGAGTTCGGCTACTCCGCCGCCACCAAGGTCGATCTGGCCGGCGAATCGGAGGGGCGCATTCCCACGCCGGCATGGAAGAAGGAGTACTTCAAGGACGTGCCCGAGGAGGCCCAGTGGCTTCCGGGCGATTACTCGAACATGGTTATCGGCCAGGGCTATGTGCTGGTAACCCCCATCCAGGTTGCGCGTGCCTATGCCGCGGTTGCCACCGGCAGGCTGCTTCGCCCGCACCTGCTGAAGGAAGCCCGCAATTCGCTTGGCGACACGGTTCTGAGCTTCGACACGGTCGAAGATTCCAAGCCCGATGTTACCGAGGCCAATTACAAGATCATCCGCGATGCCCTGCATGGTGTGTCCACCGAGAACTCCAGCATTTCCTCGGCGCTTTCCGGCTACTCTTGGAGCTCTGCTTCCAAGACCGGTACCGCAGAGGTTGCGGGCAAGGAAGACATGGCGTGGTTCTCCATGTACGCCCCCTACGAAGATCCGCAGTTCGCCCTTACCGTCTGCGTCGAGGAAGGCGGATCGGGCGGTACCGTGGGCGCGCCGGTTGCCGTCCAGGTTATGGATGCCGCTATCCAGTCGGCAGCGGGCAGCTTCGAAGAGGAAATGACGGCTATCAGCGGAACGGCGGTGAGTGGCAGTGCCTCAAATGAATGAGATCAGTTCGCTGAGGGCGCAGGACCCGGCCGTTGCCAAGGCCACCAAGCCCCGCAGGTTCAAGTACCTGAACCTGCCCTTCATCGCCTTCGCGGCGTTGCTGGTGCTCTATGGCCTGGTGGTTCAGTTCTCGGTTACCGCAACCGATTCGGATTACAGCTTCGCTCGCCAGCTTTCGGGCGTCGCAATCGGCCTTGTGCTGGCGGCTTTGGTTTCCCGCTTGGATTACCACGTGCTTTCTGGATACACCGTGGTGTTCCTGGTGATAAACGTGGTGCTGTTGCTCTCCCCGCTGTTGCCGGGCATCGGCGTGGAAGTGAACGGCGGCAGGTCTTGGATCAACGTGGGCATCCAGTTGCAGCCAGGCGAATTCGCCAAGGTAACGGTGGTGTTGCTGGCCGCGTCGGTGGTTTCCCGCTACGGCGGGCGCATGGACGACCTGCGCGAGTACCTGAAGGCCCTGCTCATCATGGCAGTGCCCTTCGTGTGCGTCATGATGCAGCCCGACCTGGGCACCGGCCTTGTGTACCTGATGATCGGCGCGTTCGCCCTTATCGTAGGCGGGGCCAACTGGCGCTTCCTTTTGGGCACCATCGGTGTGCTGGTGGTCCTTGTGGTGGGCGTGCTGGTGCTCGACCCCATCTTCGACCAGATTGCCGGCCATGATGTGCTGCTGAAGGAATACCAGAAGAAGCGCCTTCTGGTATTCATGGACTCCACGTACGACACCTCTGGCGACGGCTACAACCTGCAGCAGGCGAAGATCGCCATCGGCAGCGGCGGATTCTTAGGCAAGGGCTTCATGCAGGC
>CAVDWN010000040.1:0-9271 GCA_963612535.1 Sphaerochaetaceae bacterium | reverse complement strand
GCTTCGGGAATGCCCAGGTCAGGGGAGTGGTGCTGCAATCTAATTACCAATTTGCGTCCTTGGACGTATTTCGGTAATTAGGATTGGCACACGGCAGCAGTGTGCCGCAAGGCGTACCTAGCCAGCTTTCCGGCCTATCCCTCGGGTTGGAAGTGTTTCAGGCACTCGTCGGTTACCACGAAGCGTGCGGCCTTCGGAAGGCAGCGCACGGTGATGGGCGTTGCCACTTCGGAAGGCTCGCCGTCGTATTCCACCTGCATGGCGGGCGCAGCATCGATGCGCACCTCGCGGCCGCGGTACAGCTGCAGGCCGCCAACCTTCTTCGCCAAGGCGCCGGTGTGGTCGAACACCTTCGCCAGCACGGTGGGTATGAGCTGGATGGCGTTTTCCGTCTTCAGGATGATGATGTCCAGCAAGCCGTCGCGCGGGAGGTTCTGGTCGCTCACCATAAGGTCGAACTGCATCTTCGAGAAATTCGCGAACACCACGCCAATGCCCGACTCGTGCACTTCCTTGCCGTCGATGGTGAGGGTGAAGTCGGAAACCTGGGGCGTGGGGTTGGAAAACGCCGCCTCGAAATAGGCCATGTCGCCCAGCAGGTGCTTGTGGCCGGTGGCGTTGCGCATGATCAGCTCGTCGTAGCCGCAGCCGGCCATAACCGTGAAGCCGAAGGTCTTCCCATCGGCGGATTCGATTTCGCCCATGTCGAAGTCGAGGGTGAGGGCTTCGTCCACCACCTTGCACAGGGCGTGGCTCTCGTTCGGCTCGAAGAGGTTCAGCGCCAAGAGGTTGGCGGTGCCGGCGGGGAAGGGCAGGATGGGGATGCCCGAGTTGCGCAGCTCGTAGGCAACGCTGGCGATGGTGCCGTCGCCGCCGCTGGCAATGACGAAGTCGAAGTCGGCGGCATCGGCGAGCAGGCTCGAAAGCTCGGTGCTGCTGCCCAGAAGGCGCATAGTAACCGAATCGCCCTCTTCGGCGTAGCTTCGCACGAAGTCGTACACGGCCCCGTTGCGCAGGCCGGAGCGTAGATTATGTATGACGAGAACTTTCAACGGCACCCCTTTTGTTACCCTGTCATGGTACATGAAATGCCCGCCGTTGGGACGTGCCTCGTCTTCCGACCCGCATCCCTGCCGGCGCTGTTCAATAAATCGACATGAAGGACCGTACATGCTCGTCGAAACCGACGCTAAGCTGCGGGATTTCCTGGCGCGTTGCTCGGAAAGCCCTTATATGGCAATCGACACGGAGTTTTTGCGTGAGAAAACCTATTACGCCAAGCTTTGCCTGGTGCAGGTGGCCATAGAAGGGGAAGTGGCGATCATCGATCCGCTGGGCATCCGCGACCTTTCCGTGATGGCACCCGTGCTTACCGACGAGCGCATCGTGAAGATCTTCCATGCCTCTTCGCAGGATATCGAGATCCTGTACCACGAAACGGGCGTGGTGCCCAAGCCCGTGTTCGACACGCAGGTGGCAGCCGCCATCTTGGGCAAGAGCCAGCAGGCCTCCTATGCTTCGCTGGTGCAGTCGTTTTGCCACGTTACCCTGCCGAAGAAGGACTCGTTCACCGATTGGAGCCGGCGCCCGCTTTCGCCTTCGCAGGTGGAATACGCCGCCGACGACGTGAACTACCTGCCGCGCATCTATTCGTCCATGATGCGCATGCTGGAAGAAAAGAACCGCCTGAGCTGGCTCGACGATGCGTTCGACGAGATTTCCAACCCCAAGAAGTACCAGGTAGACCCGCGCACGCGCTACCGCAAGCTCAAGCGTGTGAACCAGCTTTCCGCCCGTCAGCTTTCTGCCGCGCGCGAGTTCGCCGCCTGGCGTGAAGAGCGTGCGCAGCATGCCAACATCCCGCGCAAATGGGTGGTCTCCGACGAGCAGATCGTGGAAGCCTGCCGCCGCGAGGCCCGCTCGCTCGACGAGCTGTACATGGTGCGCGGCATGCGCGAGGCCCTTCGCCCGGCAGAGGCGCGCATCGCCCTGAAGTGCATCAAGCGCGGCTTGGACTGCCCGGCCGACCAGCTGCCGGTGGTGCAGGGCCATGGGAAGAACGAGGCAAACGTCGATGTTGCGGTGGACCTGATGAATGCCATCGTGCACCTTCGCGCGAAGGAAAACAGCATCGCCGCCCAGACGCTTGCCCCGCAAAACGAGCTTATGAAGCTGGCCCGCGGCCACGTGGAAGATTGCGAGCTTCTGCAGGGCTGGCGCTACCGCGTGGTGGGCAAGGAGCTTTCCGAGCTGCTGGAGGGCCGCTACTCTTTACGCCTTGATGACGGAAACCTGGTTATCGTGAGCAACGGCCAAGAAGAAGCCTAGCTACCGGTATCCTTAGCTGAAAACGATTCCCCCTAGGAGAACCTAACCTATGACTTACATCCTTCTGATTGTCGTAACCATGGCCATCGGCGGTGGCGCCCAATGGTACGTGAGCCACCAGATCAAGAAATACTCGCATGTTCCCAACACCAGCCGCATGACCGGCCAGCAGGTTGCCGAGGGCATGCTGCATTACTACGGCATCTACGATGTGCCGGTGCGCATGGGCGGCCACGAGCAGAACTTCTTCGACCCGAAAAGCAATTCCATCACGCTGGACCCCAGCTCGTTCAACGGCACTTCCATCACGGCAACGGCCACGGCCTGCCACGAGGTTGGCCATGCCTGCCAGTACGCACAGGGCTATATGCCCATGAAGATCCGCGGCGCCATGGTGCCGGCAGTGAACTTCGTTTCAAACTCCTGGATCTTCTTGCTGCTGATCGGTATCGTTCTGAACCTTGCCGGCCTGGTGCAGCTTGCCATCATCTTCTATGCCGTTGCGGTGCTGTTCCAGATCGTCACCCTTCCCGTCGAATTCGACGCCAGCCATCGCGCCATGACCTATATGGCCACTACGGGCATTCCCGGTGGCGAGCAGGCGGGCGCCTGGAGCGTGCTGCGCGCCTGCGCCCTTACCTATGTTGCCGCCGCGCTTATCTCGGTGCTTCAGCTGCTGTACCTGCTTTCCAGCAACAGGGAATAAGCCGTGGCGCGCGACGATGCTCCCTACATGGGCGGCGTTCAGTCGCCCCAGCCCAGCTACTCCCAAAGCGATGTGGTAGCTGCGGCCAAGGGTGCTGCTGCGCGCGCGGCGGGCTATCGCGAATCGTTCGCCTTCGGGGTAGATGCCCCTTCGGGCGGGCGCCCCAAGAACGCCAACGGGCAAGACCTGCTCACGGTTACCGAGGTAACCAACATCGCCAACTCTGTTCTAGCCAAGCACACGTTCTGCGTGTTGGGCGAGGTGAGCGAGCTTTCCAACAAGCCCGGTTACAAGGCGGTGTACTTCACCGTGAAGGACGAAGGCGCCGTGATGGACTGCAAGATGTGGCGCAACCGCTACAACGCCAGCGCCATCGAGCTGTTCATCGGCGCGAAGGTGCAGATCACCGGCCGGTTCAACGTGTATGCCCGCACCGGGCGCATGAGCTTCGACGTTTCCAGCATCGCTCTGGAAGGCGAAGGCGTGCTGCGCCAGCGCGTTGCCCAGCTTGCCCAGAAGCTGAAGGCGGAAGGGCTTATGGACCCGGCCCGCAAACGCCCGCTGCCTGAAATGCCGCTTACGGTGGGCATCATCACCTCGCCGCGCGGCGCGGTGGTCCACGATGCCCTGCGCACCTTCCGTCGCCGCTTCCCGCTGGCGCACATCGTGTTCGCCGGCGTGCCGGTGGAAGGCGCCAACGCCGCACAAGACCTTACGCGTGCCCTGGAAGCGGTGGGGAACTCGGGCGCCGAAGTGGTGCTGCTCATGCGCGGGGGCGGCTCGTTCGAGAGCTTCATGCCCTTCAACGACGAGGGGCTGGCGCGTGCTATAGCGAACTGCCCTGTTCCGGTGGTTACCGGCATCGGACACGAGCCCGACACCTCCATCGCCGACATGGTGGCCGACCACCGCGCTTCCACGCCCACGGATGCGGCGCTTACCGTAAGCCCCGATAGGCAAGAGCTTGCCCAGCAGATAGACGTGCTGTACGGGCGCATGACGCGAACGCTGACGAATCGCCTGAACCGTTCGGTGGCCTATTTGGACCAGGTCGCCTCGCGCCCCTTGTTCTGCGATCCAACCACCCTTTATGCCGCCGATGCCCAGAGCCTCGACGAGTATCAGGGCCGTTTGGAGCGAATTGCGCAATCGCTTACCCCCGCCTATGCCGAAAAGCTCTCTGCGTGCGAAGATCGGCTTGCCCGCGTTGGCAAGGGGTTGGCCAAGGCAAACGCCGAGGGGCTGGATTCGTATGCGCAGCGCCTGCAAGCTGCGCTTCCGCGTGCGCTTGAGGCTTCCCGAGCCCAGGCCCTGCAGCTGGAATCGCAGTTGCGAAGCAGCGGTGCCGCGCTCGCAACGCGCCCGCGCCACGAGGTTGCCCTTGCGAACGAATCGCTGTTGCGAGTGGGGAAGGGCCTGCTGAACCGGTACTGCTCCGAGGCTGCGGTGGCCACGGCGCGCCTGGGCGACCTTTCCCCTTTGGGCACGTTGGAGCGCGGCTGGTCCATCGCGCGCACCGAAGGGGGAGCGGTGCTGAAGAGCGTTTCCCAAGTGCGTCCCAACGACATGGTCCAGGTGCAGCTGAAAGACGGCGCCCTCAACTGCCGTGTGGAGGAAGAAACCTCATCCGATTTGACCGAACTACTATCTATGGAGGATGGCAATGAGTGACGAACCCAAGATCGCCGAAGTGGAGGGCCTTACGTTCCGCCAGGCAATGACGGAGCTGAGCCAGATCGTGCAAGCGCTGGAAAGCAACACCCTCGAACTTGAGGAAAGCCTGGTGAAATACGAGCGCGGCATTGCCCTGCTGCGCTACCTGAAGGAAAGCCTGAACAACGCCCAGCAGAAGATCGATGTGCTTATGGGCGAGCTGGACACCCCGGTAGACGATGCCGTGGTGGACACCACGCTTCAAAAGGCTTAAACCCTTGTAAAGCGCAACGAGCGCGCCGATCTGGCGCGCAGCCCCACGAAAGGAACAAACCATGGCCGATTGCCTGTTCTGCAACATCATCGAGGGAAGCATCCCCTCCACCAAGGTCTACGAAGACGACGTATGCTACGCCTTCGACGACATCGCCCCCGAGGCTCCGGTTCACACCCTCATCGTTCCCAAGAAGCACTACGCTTCGCTTGGCGATGATGTTCCCGCCGAACTGCTGGGCCAGCTTTTGGCGCGTGTGCCCAAGATCGCCGAGATAAAGGGGATCACCGAAAGCGGCTACCGCACCATCGTGAACACGGGCGCCGATGCCGGTCAGACCGTGTTCCACCTCCATATCCATGTGCTGGGCGGCAAGAACCTGGGCGAGCACGTCTTGTAGCCGTTTCGTGAAGGGCCGCACGCCGTTCATCGGCCGCAGGGGTCCTTCTGCGCGGTATAGGCTACCGTTCACCAGTCACCGTTCAGACGGCTTGCGCAGCGCGTGCGGGCCGTTGTTTTTGCGTACAATGTTTAGAGCATCTACACGTTCAAGGAGGGGTAGATTTGAACATTCTTGTTGTTAACGCGGGGTCTTCGTCTTTGAAGTACCAGCTTGTTGATATTGCCGTCAACAAAGTGCTGGCAAAGGGCCTATGCGAACGCGTTGGCACGGAGCAATCCCTCCACAAGCACGGTATCGATGACGACGAGTACGTGTACAATCTGCCGCTTCCCGACCACACCGCAGCCATGCGCGTGGTGCTTGATGTGCTTTCCACCGGCCCGAAGGCCGTTATCAAGGACATGAGCGAGATCTCGGCGGTGGGGCATCGCATCGTGCACGGCGGCGAGTTCTTCAAGAAATCGGCTCTTATCACCGAAGACGTTATCTCGAAGATCGACGATTTGGCCGAACTGGCGCCCCTTCACAACAAGGCGGCGCTGGCGGGCATCAACGCCTGCCGCGAGCTTATGCCCGATACCCCCATGGTGGCCGTGTTCGACACCTCGTTCTTCCAGACGCTGCCGAAGTACTCGTACATGTACCCGATCCCGTACGAGTACTACGAGAAGTACGGCATCCGCAAGTACGGCTTCCACGGC
This sequence comes from Sphaerochaetaceae bacterium, assembly GCA_963612535.1. Classification (GTDB taxonomy): domain Bacteria; phylum Actinomycetota; class Coriobacteriia; order Coriobacteriales; family Eggerthellaceae; genus Anaerotardibacter. The sequence goes on along the minus strand of CAVDWN010000040.1, from coordinate 3,206 downwards.
ACTTCGCATCGTTACCTGTGCGAGCGCGCGGCGGCCATCCTGGGCGAAGACCTCAGCGAGATCCGCCTTATCACCTGCCATCTGGGCAACGGCTGCTCCATCACCGCGGTAGACCATGGCGTTCCCGTGGATACCACGATGGGCTTCACGCCGCTCGACGGCCTGATGATGGGCACGCGCTGCGGTGCCATCGACCCGGCAATCGTCACGTTCCTCATGGAGCACGAGGGCTTCACCCCCGACGAGATGAGCGACTTGATGAACAAGAAATCGGGCCTTCTGGGAATCTCCGGCATCAGCAACGACCTGCGCAGCGTGCGGGAGGCCTCCGATGCGGGCGACAAGCGCGCCATCTTGGCCTACGAGATGTACTCCACCCGTGTGAAGAAGTTCATCGGCCAGTCCCTGGCGCTTATGTCGGGCACCGACGCCATCGTGCTTGCCGGCGGTGTGGGCGAGAACTGCGAGAAGATGCGCCGCATGATCTTCGCCGGTTGGCAGCCCCTGGGCATCATCCTCGATCCCGAGCGCAACAAGCAGCGCGGCTTCGAGCGCATCATTTCCTCCGACAAGTCGAAGGTGCCCATCATCGTGGTTCCCACCGACGAGGAGTATATGATCGCGCGCGATACGTACGAGATCGTCCATTCGCGCAGCCAGATCGTACCCGCTTCCCACTACGCGAAGAAGCTGGGCTAGGCACGGCAACGGCGTTCTGTTGGCATTGCTTATGCCCGGGCGTGGCGCTACATAGCTTTTATTTCGGAAGACCCGCACGTGCGGGTCTTCTGCTTTCTGCGGGGACGGCAGTATCGGCGCGGCGATGGCCTGGCAGGCTTGCCGCAGATGGCATAGCCGCAGATGGCAATGGGCGTGCGGTCATGCGGGTTTTGGCATTTACGCGGAAGGTGTCGCTGCTGGATGGAGCGACTGCGGCTGCCGGTGCTGCCTTGATCAGATCCCAAACGAAAAAAGGGCGCCGGCCTGAGCCAACGCCCTGAATGGGATGTGCAGGTTTTCCCTGATGGGGCGCCTACTGCTCCTGCGCCTGAACGCAGGTGATGGCGATAACGCCCACCACGTCTTCTGCGGTGCAGCCGCGGGAAAGGTCGTTCACCGGAGCTGCCAGGCCCTGCAGGATGGGGCCGTAGGCGTTGGCGCCCGCCAGGCGCTGAACCAGCTTGTAGCCGATGTTGCCAGCGTCCAGGTCGGGGAACACCAGGGTGTTCGCCTTGCCCGCAACGGGGGAGCCGGGGGCCTTCGAAGCGCCCACCTCGGGGATGATTGCGGCATCGAGCTGCAGCTCGCCGTCGGCGTTCAGCTCGGGATAGTTCTCCTTGATGTAGGCCATGGCGTCGCGCACCTTCTGGGCGTCGTCGTTGTTGGCGCTGCCGTAAGAAGAATGGGAGAGCAGGGCAATGCGCGCTTCCGTTCCCATCAGGCGCTCGAAGCCCTTGCTGGCCAGGCTTGCGATATGGGCCAGCTTTTCGGCCGTGGGCTGGATTTCCAGTGCGCAGTCGGCGAAGGCGAACACGCCGTTTTCGCCCAGATCGCAGTTGGGAACCTCCATAAGGAAGATGGAGCTTACCATGGGGGCGCCGGGAGCGGTTTTCAGCACGCGCAGCGCAGGGGAAAGGATCTTCACGGTTGCGCAGCTGGCGCCGCCTACCAGGCCGTCGACGGCACCGGTCTTGATCATCATGGTGGCGAAGTACACGTTGTCGGTGGTTACCAGCTCATGGGCTTCCTCTTCGGTCATGCCCTTCTTCTTGCGAAGCTCGAACAGGAGGTTCGCGTACTCTTCGGCCTTTTCGGAGGTTGCCGGGTCGATTATCTGGGCGCCTTCCAGGTTGTAGCCCTTCGCGTTGATTTCCTCGGGCTTGCCCAGGATAACGAGGTTGGCGATGCCCTGCTTCAGGGTTTCCTCGGCAGCGGCAAGGATGCGGTCGTCGAAGCCTTCGGGCAGGACGATGGTCTTCTTGTCGGCCTTGGCGCGTTCGATCATCGAGTCGATGAGCGTGGTCATAAACATTCCTTTCGTGGGTGATGTTTGTCTCGTGCCCCATTCTACCGCTCGTATGCGCTGGCAGGTATAATGTGCCGCTGAGACAGAACTCTTAGGGCGTGAACGGAAAGGGAAGGTGCACCAGCACATGAAAACGATCTCCTTCGCAGTGCCGTGCTTCAATTCGGCCAACTATATGGAGAAGTGCGTCGACTCCCTGTTGCCCTGCGGGGAAGATATCGAGATCATCCTGGTGGACGATGGGTCTACCCGCGATAACACTGCCGAGATCTGCGACAGGCTGGAAGCCGAGCACCCGGGAATCGTCCGCGCCATCCACAAGCCCAACGGCGGGCATGGCTCTGCGGTGAATGCCGGCCTGGCTGCTGCGGAAGGGCTGTACTACAAGGTGGTCGACTCCGACGACTGGATGGACCGTGCGGCCATGGAAACGCTGATGGCCTACCTTCGCCAGCAGAAGGCCAAGGTGGAAGCCGGCGGCGCTAACGAGGAAGCCACCGACTTGGTTATCTCGAACTACGTGTACGAGAAGGTGTTCGAGGGCACGCATACCACCATCCGCTACACCAACGTGTTCCCCACCGATAGGGAATTCGGCTGGTCGGATTGCGGGCATTTCCGTTCTTCCCAGTACCTTCTTATGCACTCGGTTATCTACCGCACGAAGCTCTTGCGCGATATGGGGCTGAAGCTCCCCGAGCATTGCTTCTACGTGGACAACGTGTTCGTGTACGTGCCCTTGCCCAAGGTGCGCACCATCCGCTACTTCGATGTGGATGCGTACCGCTATTTCATCGGCCGCGAAGACCAGTCGGTTAACGAGAAGGTCATGCTTTCCCGCATCGACCAGCAGCTGCGCGTTACCAAAACCATGATCGACGCCGTAGATCTGAACACGGTGGAAAACGAGCGCCTGCGCAAGTACATGCACAACTACCTTTCCATGATGATGTGCATCTGCTCCATCTTCCTGCGTATGGAGAAAACGCCCGAAAACGAGGCCAAGCGTGCCGACATCTGGGCATACTTGAAGGCCAAGGACGAAAAGCTCTACGGTCAGATCAAGCACACGCTCATCAACTGGTTCACCAACATCCCCTCGCCGGTTGGCAGGCAGGTTGGTTTGACCGGTTACCATCTGGCTCAGAAGATCTTCAAATTCAACTAGCGGAAAGCCCCA
>CAVDWN010000039.1:0-9598 GCA_963612535.1 Sphaerochaetaceae bacterium | reverse complement strand
GCGAGAAGCCGGTCGCGCATCACGTAGCCCCTGCATTCGCGTATCGCGTCGGCGACGCGTTGGGAGCGTATTCCCTCGTAGTACGTCGTGCGGTCGCCCTCCTTCGCGGGGACCGGGGCCACCCAGGAGGGGAGCTTGCGCCTGACCCTCTTCGCCGTGGCCACCTTGATGGAGCGGGGGTCGACGAGCGCCAGGTCGTGCATGTCGAGCACCGCCGTGCCCCTGAGGTAGGAGCCCTCGCCCATGAGCGCGAGCGCCTCCGCGTAGCTGTCCAAGAGGGTGGGCGCCCAGTGATCGATCTTGTACGCGCCGTGGCCGCGGTGATCGAGCCAGCCGTTCTTGCACCAGCGCCGCAGCTCGACGCTGGTGATGCCCCGCTCGCGCGCCTGGGCCGCGGTGACGAGACCGTAGTTGTCGACCGCGATGTCGTATATTTCGTCAAAGTGCGTCATGCCAAAAGATTAACAGAAGTGTTAGTGATTTGACATGCTAGGACTATTTGGCACTGTGGCTTCCAGGTGGGGCGGTCTTTACGATGTGGGCTGCTTCCGCGTCGGGCTTGCCGGTTGCGTCGAGGTGTGATCCGCTGTAAACCTTGGCGCCAGGCTCGGGCTTGAAGCTCGCGTCCTCGTAGGGAGCGGCCATACGGTCAAGGTCGGAGTCCGTGAGGCCATGCTTCGCCATGAATTCGTTGATGTTTATCCGAATCACCTCTCTAGCACGAGTTTTCTGGGTGCTTTGCTGCTGGGCAGTGTCGTGCTGTTTTGCGGGTTTGGGCCGGGTGCAAAGATGCCCCCAAAAACAAAACTGGAGCGAAACCGCTAAGCAGCTCCGCCCCTACAAACCCGAAGGTTTTACGTATGGGTGCATTGTGACCGCTTGGGAACCCAGGTGTCAACAATCTTGAAGGCTAGGACAGATTTGCGATTTGCGGATCAGCCAGACGGTATTGTTGGCTCAAAATACGAACTAGGCGGAACCGCTTTCGCAACTCCGCTTTACAAGACCTGAGGTCTTTTTATTTGTCCCTATTATTGCTAAAACTCGAGGGCTGTCAATTGCGGCGGGGCTTTCGGCGGTTCGCCTCCTGGGATTCCTATGGTCAATTTCGTGACCTGCGCGCGCAGGTCCGCTGATCCATATCGCGTAAACTAATGAATATCGTTAGGATATGCTACATGAATCAGTGTATCGAACATGTCGCGAAGGGTTCCGTACGTGCGTCGGAGCTGCCCGACTGGGCGCTTTCGCATGGGGTCACTTCCTTTACCACGCAGGAGGTTTCCCATCTGTGCGGCGTGCCGGTGAACCAGGTGCTGCAGCGCCTCGTGTCCCTGCGCAGGCGTTCGTTGGTCTTCTCGCCGGCAAGGGGGCTGTGGGTTCCTGTGCCGGCAGAGTACCGAACCTGGGGCGCGCCAGATCCGCTTCTTGACGGAGGCTATATTGATGAGCTGTTGGCCGATGACCGCCGCCGTTGTACCTGTCTATTCCGAATATGCCGCTAGGTTTTTGCTTAGAAACTTCTGCATTCCATCAATCGCTTCGCGTGGCTCTTTGATTGCGACGTCTCCGTTAAACTGCGAGATCCAGCTATAGAACACAGAGCTGAGGTTCACGGTCACGGTGGTCTCGCATCGGGCTGGCGCAATCTCATGAAATTCGGTCTTGCTTCCGAACCTGTCCTCGATGCTTTTTGCATGTTTTGATGGTAGCTCCAGCGTCACGTCGACGGCATATTCGGCCTCGAACATGCCGAAAGAACGTTTGTACATTTTCAATATGCGCGCCTTTTCTTTTTTAGGAATCTGGACCGCAGGCTGGTTTTCCAGTGCCGTCACCTTGTCCATTCTGTCGATTCGGGGTGTTTTGGTATGGGAATCAGTTGTTGGGTCGTAGGTGATCAGGTAATAGTACCCATCCATCGAGTAGACGTATTCGATGGGGTCTACCACTCTGATTTTGTTGCCCGTACCTCTTTCTTTTCTGATGGTTTGGTTCCCGTTTCCGTCAAGCTCTATTTGTTCATAAGAGATTTTCCACCCCCTGCTCAGGGCAAGCTCTATTTGGTCAAGGGCATATGCCGTCTGCTTGAAGGTGTCATTTAGATAGCTTCGTTGGACTTGGAGCCTCCGGTCCAGTATCTCCTTGCCAGCGACTGGCGTCATAGTTTTCAGTTTCTCGATAATTCGCTTCCCTTGGGTGTCCGTGAGAGACCTCGAGGTCCTTGTCGCATCCGCAAGGAACCGAAGCTCCCAGGGCTCGAAATTAGAATCAAGGGAGTATCTCCCTCGCGTTCCCTTACCACGCTCTATGGCGTAGCCGGCTGCTTTCAAGGTTTTCACATCGCGCCAAGTTGTCCTCTTGTCAGGTCTGACAACGCGGCGCCCGACGTACTCGGAGACTCTGTCCGCTATAGCGTCGCGGAGCTTCCCAGCGGAAATGCCGTTCTCGGAATCTGTCAAATCGCTTAGTGCCTTCAATGTGGCAATGAGTCGCAGCCCTCTTTCATTGAGTTCGTTGTTCATTTGCTCAGCCTTCCCTACAACCAGTTCATCTGTATGTACTAATCATTATAGAACCGTAGTTTTCGACAGGGGCAAGTTGTAGGGTTAGCGCGTAGTAAAAGCTATGAAGGTGTAGCTGTGGAGAGGAGTGAAAGAATGCCGGATTTGATAACTCGGAGGATTGTCGACAGACATCCTCATGACATCATGAATCGGTTCGAGACCGCGGTGTTCCTCATTGCCTATGGGCTTGTTGAAAAGGACGGCCTCTATGAGGAAGATCGGCACAAGTACCCTTACAGTTCGGAGTTCAGGCATGGGCTTGGGATACTGGCTGCACTGTGCGCCGAGTGCTCGGATCGCGCGGGTGATCTGCTCCCTTCCTTCAACGAGTCGGATTTCATAAGGGATGTGGCTACGCGCGACGTACGCGATTGGACATCTTTCTGGCGTGATGAGTGTAAGGAAGAGCTTGATGGAAGCGAAATCATTGAGGTTGGACCTTTGGCCTGCGTCGATTCGGGATATTTCGCGGCTACAGCCGAATGCTTCGAGGTTCTGCGTTTCGCGGAATCAGACCTTATGGGCGGGCACCAGGAGCGGAAAGTGTACGAGTTCCTCCGCTCCGGCAGCCAGGATCACTACGTCTTTGGGCGCAGGCTGCTTGTGCGTCATCCGCTGCTCACGTGGAACGAGTATGTTCGGATCAAAACTGGGTTGTTCGATTTTGAATCTGATCCTCTTGAACAGGGGGAACGTACCTACATCGATCCAGAATGGATAGATGAACTCGTTTCGATGGCTTACGAGCCCGTTCCGGCAGGTTCGAAGGAGTGCCCATCGTGCGGTTGGACCATGACCATGCGCGGCGTTCAGCCGCACTGCTCTTCTCCTGAGTGCGAGAGCAAGGTTGGTGCGGGTTTTGCCAAACTGGACGACGTGCCGCATGATGCTTACCGGCTCACGCGCGGAGTCGTGCATTATATTTCTTCTCCTGGCGGACTCGAGGTTGCAATTGCCGAACAGGTGGCGAAGCTGAACCTTGAATATGAGATGTGGCCTCTGAAGGACACATGCGACGTGATGGTGAAGCTTGCCGATGGCAGGCGGGTTGCCGTTGATGCCAAAGCGTATGGGCGCGCAGAGCGCCTTGCACGCGAAATCAGAGACGATATGGGTATCGCGCGGTTGTGCGCCGATGAGGTTGTCTACGTTGTGCCGGATCATATGGCTCAAGACCAGCCCGGCTATTGCGAGGTATGCAATGCTGCCCTGGCTGGCAAGGCCGGTTATTCGTGCGTGACGTACCGCGAATTTATCAGGCGACTTAAGGTGGAGGCGAAGGAGGTACAGCGGTGAACAGGGCTGGCAACACAACGGTTTCCGGGGGTTTTGAAGAGCTGAAGCGGGCTCTTTTTGCAAGGTATCCGGAAAATTCCGAGCTTTCGCTTGATAACTTTATGAAGGTGGAATCGACGATAGCGCTTGCCGTGCGCATCTGCGGCACGGATTTCGATCCGTCCAAGGCTGACAGGCTCCTTTCGAACTACCAGCTCATAAGGCCAGGGAAAATCGGCGCTGATGAACACTTGATGCAGATGGCGCGGCGTCATCTGTTCTCTTTGGTTTCGTCGACAACATGGAGGCGCCTTCTTGCCTTGTACCGTCGCGATGAGTACTCCCTCCTCAGATTTTTCGAAACTACTGGCGGTGTCATTTCGTTGTGCTCCGATCCTCTTGCGGGGATCGACCGTATGCCGATATATCTAGACCACCTTCTTCGTAAAGAGGATCTTTCCCGCAAGGCGACTGTCGCCAAATCGGGAAACAAGTACTCCTACACTTGCAAACCTGAGCCGACTGACGGTGCACCAACGGCTGGAGCGATGCGTTGGGTTTCTTTTCCGTCTGAATCATCACTGCCTGTCTCGGAAAACGGAGCAGTGCAGCGCAAGCCAAGGCGTAGTCCCATATGCGTCACGCTCGACGAGCTTATATTAACTGCGCAGGAGATTGGGGAGAGTACGGGGAAGACCCACTATGCCACGGTTCTTAAAAGGGTCAAAGATCAGGGGCTCCTCAAGCGTGCTGAAATTGGCGAGGCAACACCTACTGATGCCATCGGCCTTGACAAGGTTGTGAGCCTGGTGGGCCTTGTCGGTGCGGGAAAGTCTGTTTTGGCGAACGTGCTCATCGTCCATTTGGCAAAGCGTGGCTACAGGGTCGTCTCGCTGCTCAACTCGGTGTCGGACGTGATGGAAAGCGTGGTGCTCCTTCGTTCTGCGGGGGTGACTGCCTCACCACTGGTTTCTCGTAGCCACCGCGTGGAGAGACTTGATGAGTTCTTCGACCACGGTGACGCCATGCTGCTTGATACGTCCGTTTCCAGGTATCTTGAGACTGCCTGCATCGTTGACGGACTCGCTGGTGAAGAGTCCGACGCTTGCGGTTACGACAGCACTCCCTGCCGGGGCCTGCATGCCAAGGGTGGCAGCGTGAGCACCTGCCCCTATTGGGACATATGCCCTTCGCAGGCAATGGCCCGGGAATCGCTAGCCTCTGAAGTCGTGGTCACAACCCCGACCGGATTTGCCACCATGATCGTTGGTAAGGAGCGTAAGGCGTTCTTCGAGGTGGCTCTCGAGCAATTCGACCTAGTCTTGTTCGATGAGGCAGACCGTGTTCAGGCGCAGCTAGATAGCTGCTTTGCCCCCAGCATGAGCTTTCAGGAGCTTATCCGCAGCGCCGCCGATCCGACGGCAGCCGCGATGAAAAGACAGCCCGATGACAAGATGAGGGACTTAAACGAGGAACTCTTCTACGATTTGCGCCAGAACTCAGAGCCAGTGGCGAAGGCGCTTCTCAAATCCGTGCGTGATGAGCGCGTGGCTAAATGGCGCGTGGTCAAAGACGAGGCCTTCACATCGCTCACCCTGTTGAACGATTTGCGAAAGCAGGGGCTCCCCGATCAAGTATGCGATGATCTCGAGAGCCTTTTCACTCCCTACGAGTTTGAGAAGGTCAAGAAAGAGCCGGAAGGCATGGAGGGCGATGCCCGGATGAAACTCATGCAGGCAATAGCGATCTCTTGTGAGGGCATCGACGACGATATCCATAGCTATTCTTTGGACGAATATCTTGCTCAACGGCACTGCTCTGACCTCGCGGACACGCTGCGTACCAGGCTCTCTTTCACATTGAAGGTGGTACGCTTTGACTCCTACTTACGCGAGCTCGCCTCAGCGCAGGACTTCCTTAGCTTCAAAGACGAGTCTGTCGACGAACTGTATAGCTTCCTTCGTTTTAGCTACGCCCGTCAGCAGCGCTATCTTCCAAGCTCCCTTATCGGCAACATGTTTGGGATGAAACTTGATGGCAACGACCTCAAGCTCTTTCGTCAGTTCGCATTTGGCCGTGCATTCATGGGCTCTCTCCCATGGCTCGATACGGATGTCGACGGTGCTCCCTTGGGGCCTCATGTGTTGCTGCTCTCTGGTTCGAGCTGGGAGCCGGGTTGCCTGCAGTTCCATGTGAACAGGCCTGTCGATTATCTATTGGAGGCCGAGCCGTGGAAAGCCGACAAGCTTGCGACCTCTGTCGTGCGGGATCTGGGCATCGAGCAGAATGTGTCGGGAAGCGCTGCACAGATGCGCTCAGGAAACCTTGGGATAGTGTTATCCCAGACAATGGCAACGCTCAAAGACGAGCTCGATGCGGAAAACGCTGGGAAAATACTGGTCATTGTCAACAGTTATCGCGAGGCGGAGGATGCGCGCAATCGGATCGCGGAGCTGTTTCAGCGCAAGGGGCAGGTGGTGAAAGTTGCTGCACTGGCGCGCAGCAATCCAGAACACAAGGAGCATCTCGTTCCCCGCAGTGAGATCTATAGGTTCTATGATCATCCGTCTAGGGTGCTCGTGGCCCCTGCCATGGCGATAGAACGTGGCTTCAATATCGTCGATAAAGGCGGTCATGCAGTGTTCACTACGCTTGTGTTCTCCGTAAGGCCGATGGGTACTCCGAATGACCTGGGCAATCGTTACCGTAAGCTCAACGGTTTAATAGAAGACATGGTTAACAAGCGCGCTGGCAATGACTACCCGGAAAACGCGGGAGATTTCGTCACGAGGGTCAGGGGCGATGCTTGGCGCGAATGGAAAATCATGGAGCAGGACGAGAAACTGCCCATGAGCGTCTGGCGCGCTATGGGAAGGCATGTCCTCATAGACGACACCATCTCAACGCTTATGGTTACGATCGTCCAAATATTTGGTCGCTTGGCTAGGCTTGCCGACAAGGACAGGCCCGCACCGCATGTCTACTTTGCCGATGCCGCTTTCCGCGGTAACAGCGAGGAAGAGAAATTCTCGTTCCGAACTCTAGAGGAGCTCGGCTCCTATATGGATCGCCTTATCAACGATAGCGATCAGCCCGAGGTGGCGCGCGCCCTGTATGGGCCGTTTTACGAGGCGTTCAAGAAAGGAATCCGTAATGTCTGAGAGCAAGCTGCACCTCATGTCGTTCGTGCCTAAACCGAGGGTGAAAACCAATGTGCACATCGTGGGGCTTCCGGAAAGCCTGAAAGTGGCGCTCTTCGAGCTTATGCCTCCCCGGAAGAAAGGGGGCTGCCTGTACACGTGGCAGCTCAAAGACGACCTGCGTTGCTGGCTTGACCAGGCCGTCGAGCTGAATCCGGCGTATCCAGGAGGGGAGACCCGCGATTGGCTCATCGCGCTCGAGCCAGTTGACCTCGAGAAACTCTGCAGCGTCATCGCTGTTTGGGTATCTGCATCCTGCAAGCCCGAAGCCAAGCAATCGCCGGCATTTCGCAAAGTGATGGATCTTCTGAATGCGAGGATGTTTGAGGGTCATGTGCGTACTGAGGAAGTCGAGCTGTTCAACAGCTTAGGTAGGCCCGCCGACGATCTGGCGTTCCCGGCATTCTCGACGCAGGTCGCCAATTCGATCGTCGGGAAGCCGCTCTGCTTGCCAAATGGTAAGACCGAGACTTTTAGCAGGATATCGCAAGGCACGGGCGGCGCCTACGAGTTGATGTCCGGAGTTCACTGGTACGATGAGAGTCCTTGGGCGTTCGTTTTACGCTTTCATGTAGAAACGGTGCCCGCCGGCCGTCAAGCGAGGCTGAACATGGACGTTGCTGTGCGCCGCTTCATTCATTCGTCATGGCAGGAAAATCCGTATCTCAAGAATAACGTCAATGCCTATGTACGCACTGATAACGGTACGTATCGGGTTGTGCCCTTCGGATACATAGGAAGCAAACGCTGCGTAGATTGGGACGGAAGGGCGTATGACAATTACGGGTTTCTTGGCAGGTCCAAGCTGCCTCCGATCCAGGAGTATCTTGCCGACATGGCCGGATATGCCAACGACGGGTCATCGCCGCAGATACTGTCGCCTTACGCGGCGTCTGCGGCTTGGGCATCGAAGCCCGGCGTTGCAAGTGGTGCATCGGTTGTCGACAAGGCGATGTTTTTCGATGCTGTGGCTAAAAGGCTTGAAGACATTGTTGTCCCGGTTCAGCCGCTCGGGTCGATGCAGATGACGCATCTGAAGATGGCCTTCGAAGAACCGAAGCGGAAGGAATGGGAGGAAAACCCCGAAGGAGCTAAAGCGAAGCAGGAACAGTGGGCACGGTCGAATCGTTTACGGCTTGCAAAATGCACCGGCAGGGACAAGGTGGTTTTCCAGTTGATCGGCGAAGCCGGGGATGGTGGCATCCTTGATCTGGTCAGGTCCGAAATCGTTCGTTTCCTTGGTGGCGAAGGGAGTGTCGGTGCGCTTGATGTTAGGATCGAGAGCCTATCGCCTGGGAGCCTCTTGAATCCGCTGGAAAACGACGAGGATGCTGCAGCCAAGGTGCGCTGGCGCAGGATTGAAACGGCGTTGGGCAATGTATCTGATTTGACGGCGTGCGTGGTGGTGCTGCCGGGGGCGGACCACTACAAAAAGCTGGGAGGCGACCCCAAAGAGGTCTTGCGTATCGGGTTTGCAAGAACGGGCCGCTTAACTCAGTTCCTAGAGCCCGAAGGTTCCAAGGACAACCCCGATATCCGGGCTTGCGTTGCCGTACGCGACCTTATGCGCCAGCTTGGATTTATTCCTGAGCTCGCTGACGGCAAACGTGGGGTTGATGTTTCGTTGCCAGCGATGGGCCTGAGGGTGTACAACTCGGGTAACGGCAATATGTTGGCGAGCTTCCCCTACTGCGTCCGCCAAGATGCGGGCAGCGGACTCGTGACCGTCGATTGCCCGCTGTACGTAGACGGTGATCTGCCATATTGGAAAGCCCTTTTGGAATTTGCGCGTTTGAGCAGCACCGAGGGATTTCTCGACTCTTGTAGGTTGGCTAATGGTGCGGCCTTGAAGGTAATGGTTGACAGGATGCTTCGCTCCTCTGCAGAAACCCCTTCCCTCCTGCTCGTCAATGCTCACGGCCTTGTTCGCCAGAAAGGCTGGTGGTTTGGGATAAGTGATTCTGGGCTTGGGCGCGGTGTTCTGAATTACGGTCCTAAGGGGGAAGAGGTTCCTCTTGATTTCGGCGGCAGCAAGCTTCGCATCTTGCGCGTACGCTCGGGAGCGAATGGCGAGGTGCCTGACTGGTTCACGGACGAGGTTGAATCCGACGAACTTGAAGAAGGCGTCTTGCCCAACAGGAGGGACAAGCAGGGAATCTTCAAAATGGGTGGTTATACCTTGGCGTTGGCGCCTCGTCCTGGTGATGCGCAATACAAATGGTCGCCTCGTTCGTCGAAGTACGACGCACCCGACGAGCAGTTCTGCGAGAAGACCATCAACGAATACTGCCTGCTTTCTCCGGGCGATGAACAGGAAGAGCTCAGCTGCGTGAAATACGCAGAGGCACTTCGTGGATGCATGGTGCAGCTGTACAAAAGCGATATGAAGGTGAATCTGCCCGCTCCGCTCCATCTTGCTGAGCAGATGGAGGAGTACATCTGGGCATGGGGAAAGCCCAAGAGGCGCAAACGAGATGGAAGGTAGTGCTCGTGAAGTGTTGCATGGCGGACACGGGGCTGCTCGTGAGCCACGCCTTCGCGGACAAGGACGCCACC
>CAVDWN010000038.1:0-9613 GCA_963612535.1 Sphaerochaetaceae bacterium | reverse complement strand
TCTTCCGCCCAATACGTGCCCAAACAGCCCGGGTACCAGAAGCCGTACGTAGTGCAAAGCGCTGCGGCCAACGCACTGCCCGGGTGGGCGGCCGCTACATCGAGAGCGGCGCCCACGTATGGCATCACCTGGGACTTTTCGACCGAAACGATGCCCTTGGCCGGGTCGGATATGCGCGGGTTGTAATAGTTCTTCAGATCCTGCAAGCTGCAGCTGACGCATTCCTCCAGCACAGCCGCATCAGGCGCGGTGGGCTCGTAGCCCATGGCGTACGAGCGGGCCACCACCTGTGCAGGGACGGAAAGCGCCTCGCGCGGCTCGGTGGGCTGCACATTGCACGCCGGCAGCACAGCCGAATTCCAGCAGAGGAACACCGCCATCACTGCCACCAGGCACGCCCCGCCCTTAAGCGAGCGCAGGGCGACGGCCGCGGCAAGCAGGCCCACGCCCGCAACCACCACGCCGTTGTTGCGGGTTAGGCACACCAGCAACGCTGCCAGCGCAATGGCCCACCAGGATGCGAGCCTACCCGAATCCTGGTGGGTCTTGCGCGAAAAAACCAGCAACAACAGCTGGGCGCAGAACACGGCAACGCACAATGCGTGCAGGCAATCTTTGCTGATGGAAACCACATAGGTGGGGATTATCGGAAACAGCGCCACGAACACCGTGCTGGCAATCAGCAGCCATTTCGGCGCACCAACCTTGCGCAATGCAAGCAGCACCAAGCCAAAAGCAACAAGGCCCAGGGCGTACTGCAGCAACGTTAGGGCAAGCATGCCGCCCGTGCCCGTGCCCTCCACCGCGTTGCCAAGCGAGTACACGGTGCCGTAGAGCACGGTTGTCAGATACGGGAAATGATTGCTCAGTGGCACCCCACCCGTACCGAACCACTGGCCAAGCTGTCGAGCAGTGTCAGTGGGCATACCGCCAGGAAAGAAAGCTATCACGTAGGGCAGCCAGCATAGGGCGACGAAGACAAGTTGCATAGGCAAGGCGGACTCACGGCCCGCCCATTCAGGATTTTGACGAGCCACTACTTGGATCACGACATCCGCCAGCAGACAAAATACCGTATAAAAGAATACCGATCCGCCAAGAACGCGGAATGCAAATACTGCGGAACCGACTGCGCCGGAATAGAGCAAAGCGAGGGAATTTGATGCGTCCAGAGATTGCCCCACAACATTAAACAACGATATCAAGATGGATAGCGCAATGAACCAGCCTCTCACACGGCCCGCGCCGCAAAAGGCAAAGCGTGCAAAGCACAAGGTCGCCACCAGGAAGAACCCCACGGCAGCCAGCTTGTCGCAATACCCCCAATACAGCACGCCTTCCGAGCTTACGCACACGCAAAGCAGCATCGAGAAAACCGAGACGGCGCCCAGAACCGTCCATAAGACTACGCGCCTTGGGCTAACGCCGCGCTGGCCAGCCGGAAACAAGAAGTCTGTCACATTGGCTAGGAAACGATGCAACTTACGTCCTTACGTGCTTTTCGCAATTGATCAATGCTTTTACTCGAAATAACCTTATCAAAGCTCCGACAGAAGCTGAATACAGAGGCAGTCGCTAAGCACCTTCCACATATCCATGCGTTGTCTTGCAATTCGTAGTCAATGATCCGTCAGCAACAAGCTTCTCGAGGTACCGTTAGGCGGCATTTGCGATGATCCCGCCACAAATGTTTAGATGGCAGCTGCCACAAACCCATCACGATCAGCAACCAAATGAGCAATCCTTGAAGGACCAAGATTTGCTGCTAACCCCTATTGGCCAGGAGCGAAATGCCGATTATTCCTTTCCTTCGCCTGCCCCTTGGTGCTTCAGCTTGCGGCTGGCAAAAGACGCGGTGCGCTCGGCTACGGTCGAGAAGCCCTGCGAGCGAAGTATCCGGATGGCGCGCCCAAACAGATACTGCGCACGGGGCACAGGGGAAAGCTTGGGCACAGGTTTGCCGAGCACTTCAAAGTACCGGCGCTTTTCGGGAAGGGTGGCTTGGGCGCAATTGATGATGCATTCCTCGGGAATAAGCTCGAACACCTCGTGCGTTTTTGCCTGCACCACGGGGTTGTCCCACCCGTCATCGGCAATGGCGCCCCTAACGTAATTGAAAGCCCGCACGGTATGAGCCTGCCAAATTCCCTTATCGGTCACACCCATTTGCTTCAACATTCCGGCCATCTCGATCCAACGGTCGAACGGAAGGGCGACTTTTTCATCCGTAGCGTGATTCTTAGTAGAACCAGGTAGGTCGATGCGATAGCAGTAAAAGGGCTTGTTCAGATAGACGATGCTCTTCGCCCTGCAAAGCGAATCGATCAAGAATGGGTTGTCGGCCCAACCCGCCCCTGGGTACGGGTGAAAGCGAATGCCTTCGCCGTTCAGGAAATCGCGACGATACAGCGCCGACCAAATGGAGGGATGGCCCTCCAACAAGATCGGAGCATCTTTCAGCACGAACGGAGCCTTCGATGTTTGCAGGTATGCGGAAAGCATGTTCTGCCGCACTTTCAGCGTTTCAGGTTTGTCCCATTCGATGAGGTCGTACCAAGGAGTCTTGATAACATCTATACCCCCGCCAAGCTCATCGCCCAGCCTAAGCATTTCCTCGAACATGCCGGGAAGCAGATAGTCATCCGGTTCGACGATGGCCACGTATTCACCGCGCGCCATTTCCAGGCCCCTGTTGCACGTTGCGCCATAGCCTTCGTTTTCCTTGTCGATGCATACTATGCGGGCATCAGCTTCGCCGTGGGCGTGCATGATAGCCGAAGAGCCATCAGAGGAGCCATCGTTCAAACAGATAATCTCGATGTCTTTAAGCGTTTGGCCTTGAACGCTGTCCAAGCACTCGTCCAAAAACTTCTCGACGTTGCAAATCGGGATAACCACCGAAACGCGCGGCGCTTTTGATTCCTCCGACACAATGCCTCCCCTTTTGCATAAAAAACGCGGGGCCAAATGCCCCGCGCATAACCTTACCGTATTAGCCCAGCCAACAAAGCTGCCTACACGAAGACCCCGCTACTTAGCGGCGGCAACAGTGGGCTCGGCAACGATAGTCTTGGGGTCTTCACCCGCTTCCGCTGCGGCAATTACCTTCTTCCAGGTTGCCTCGTCGCGATAGGCGAGCCACAAGCCAGAGTTGGAATCGACCTCGCCAGCATAGGGGCCCGTGCCCGAAACGAACGACATCTTTGCGGAGTTGTTGGCGAAATCGGTAACCAGGTTGGTAAGCACCGTTGCATCGAAATTGGTGGAGCAGTTGGACATCAGGGCCTTCACGCAAGCCTCTGCACTGGATGGATTAGATGCCACCTGAACAATGCCGGCCTGCACCAAAGCGCGGTCTTGGATTTGGCGGCACGCGTCAAGGTCGTTGGCGTACTGCTTGCGCGAACGCGCCAACACAAGCGCCTGCTTGCCATTCAGATCCTGCTCGCCCTTGGTAAGGCTGATCTGGTCGCCGGAAACAATATCCTGCAACTGCATGTTGATGGGCACATTGGCCGTGATGCCGCCCAAACCCTCGATGAAAGACTCGAACTGAACGAAATCCATATCCATGTAGTACTTGGCGGTAACACCCGTAAGGTCGGCGACCGCCTTAACGGATTCCTCGATGCCGGCGCTGCGATACACCTCATTGAGCTTAACCGTAGACCCGTTGAATTCAGTAGCGGTATCGCGCGGAACGGAGACGATGGATATGGCGTACGTCTTAGGATCAACGCGAACCAGCATCATCACGTCGCTGCGGCCCGTGCCATCGGCGTAGTCCGCTTTGGTGATCTCTATCGTGCCAGTGCGCGAGTCGTTGCCCACCACCAACACCCAAAAGGGCTCGGTTTCGGTTGAGACCACTTGATCGGAAACGTTCAGGGTTTCCTCGGTTTCCTCCTGCTGCTGGCATCCGACCAGAGCGCCTGCAAGCACTGCGCAAAACGCAAGCGCGAGCAACTTCCTAAGGGTTTTCATGCTTTGCCTTCTTCCTGTTTCTTGCTGCTAGGGAATAATAGCCGTTGATTCAAGATCCAAACCCGACGGGTCTTCACCGGCGTCTACCACCTTCATGAGCTTCGACCAACCTTCGGGGTTCTCATAGCACAGCCACAAGCCTCCCGATTCTTCGTTGATGGCTCCGCTTGAAGGGCCAGAGGCGCTGTACACCGTCATAGAACCGCTGCCGCCGGCAAACGCCGTAGCCAGCGAAAGAATATCGCCCGTGCGCATGTCGGTGCCAACAAAACCAGCAACATCCAACAGCGCTTGGGGCATTTCGTACAAGGGCTTTTCCAGCACCTTGTTAACGATGGCCAAGGCAAGCTGGCGAACGTTGTCTTGGCGGTGCTTGTCTTGGTCGGTCTGATACTCATGACGTGCACGGGCAAACAGCTGAGCCTGCTGACCGTTGAGCGTTTGCTTGCCCGGTTGCAGGGTAACCTTTTCGCCGGTGAGCGCATCGGTGTATGAAAGCTGGATATCGACGTTCACCTCCACACCACCGAGCTTGTCGACTATGCTTTCCAGCTCGGAGAAGTGCACTTCGGCATAATGGGAGATTCCCACGCCGGTAAGCTGGGAAACCGCCTTTACCGATTCGGCCGCCCCGCCTATGTTGTAAGCCTCGTTGATCTTCACCAAGCTTCCATCGCTTGTGCGATACGGAGTATCGCGCGGAATAGAAACCATAGTGACTTTCTTGTTTGCTGCGTCTACGCGCAGAAGGATCATAACGTCGGAACGCTGATTGTCGCCCGATTCGGCCGCTTTGCTGGATGTGCCCGACCCTTCGCGCGAATCGGATCCCAGAACCAGCATGTAAAACGGCTCGCCGTTGGCAGCGGGGGTAAGCACATCGGACATATCCCCTTCGCCGGTTGAAAACGCGCTGTTCAGAGCACTGGAGAACCAAATGCCGTAACCAACGCCGGCAAGCACGAAGCAAAGCAAAACCGCAGCGATCACTCCTGCTACATGCTTGCCCCTACCCCTTCTTCTATTGCGGCGAGCCCGTGCGGTATACGAAGCAACATTACCTCGGGACTGCAGCAGGGCGCTCTGCGAAACTCTGGAACCTCTTTGCGGCGAATTGAAGCGTGCACTTCCCACCCCGCTGGGAATATACCCGTTAGCCTTAGGAGAAGAACCAACGCCATTGGCGTAAGGCGGCACAGTTGCGCCACGCCGCGAAGACTCCGCTCTGGAGACAGGCTGAACGATTGGCAAACGATAGCCTGCCACATATGAGCCGCTATTCGCAGAACCACCATCCGCAGGCGAAGGGGCGCGGCCATGCTGCGGGGCATGGAAGCCCGAAAGGGATCCGGGCACATTGCCCAACGCTTCTTGAGAACGGCCGACAGAACCTGCCATGGAATCGGCCGGGGGAGCCGCGTGCTTGCCCCTGTGCTCGTTGTTAGGGTTGAATCCCACGCAAAACCTTTCTACCTGCAATAACGGCTAAAAAGAATAGCACCTGGCGAATTGGGACAGCCCTGTTTCCCCGCATATCCACCAAAACGCCCAAGCGCAAGGGCCAAAGGCGCACAAGAGACGAGCCGATGCATGCCCGACCCAACGTGCGCCCGGCCCGGTGTGCGCCCGGCCCAACGTGTGCCCACTCAGAGCATGTGCGACCCCGGCCGGGCGCACACCAAGCCCAACACAGGGTCTTATGCCTAGCCTACCGCCACGTCGATACGGTACAGGCGCATATCCCCTTCGCTCATAACCAAGGTGAACCCCGGCGTATCTTCGGTAATGGACTCTATGCCAGCCCAATCTTCCTTCTTATAGCGAAGGCTGCTTACCGTGGCGTCTTCGCCCTTGCCCGCATCAAGCAAAAGAACGTACTGAGCGCCCGAGTCGCGCACCGCCCGCTGCACTTCTTCTGAAGACGCGACCTTGTTCAGGGAAGTGCGCAACAGCTTGCCCGTTTCCTTGTTACCGGCGAAGGCAGAAGGCGAGCAACGGCGGTAGAACGTGCGGATACCATCGATGGCATAGCTGTAGGCACTGCCGTCATGGGGAACATTCAGCACCACAGCTTCAGCAGGGATGGCGGCCTGCGCCTTATGCACGAACGCCTGCTCTTCGGCGGTATAGATGCGATCCCACGAGTAGCGCGTTTTGAACTGCTTGTGCACCGCCATGAGCCCAGCTCGTATATCGCTATCGCCAACCTTCGCATGAAGGGGTGCAAACTGGACCGCCGCCATAACCACCAGCAGAACACACAGCGAGCAGGCGCAAGCCTTGCGGGCGCCCAGCCTGACACCGCCCAGCCTGCCGAGCAAAGCAGACACCAGCTGCAACAGCCAGGCAAAACCCATGGCCGCAAGAGGGATAGCAAAGAGCGCAGCCATGGCGCCCGTCCGGTTGTAATCGGTGTACCAAAAACCGGTAAGGAACTGTTTCACCGGGCCTTCGCACACGGCGTCCAGGAACCAAAGTGCCCAGGCGAACAGGAAAGCAATGGCCAACCAAAGGAAACGTCGGTTGCGGCACGCATAAACAATACCCACCAAAACCAGCACCGTAAGGAACGGTTGCACGCCGGTGCGGCCGGAAAACATGAACGAACCGCCAGCGACAAGCGCCTGCACAGGCGAAAGGAACGGGCTCCAAGAATACTGGACCACCACTTGCAGCGGTGGGGCGAAGAACAGCGCGACCCACGCAGCGCAGGCAACCAGGAAGATGGCGCAGGCAGCCAACACGCGCTTGCGAGAGAACTCGAACGTGCCACCTTCCGCCGAGGTAAGCACACGACTCACCGCATAGGCAACAACCCATATTCCCAAAACGAAGATGCCGTTGGGCTGAGCCAACACAATGGAGGCAGCCGTAATGACGAAAGCCACCACGAAGCCGATGCGCTTCTGCCGGCCGGGCTTCACTGCGCAGACGAACAACCCCAAGGCACCAGGGACAAGCGCATAAGAAAGCAGGTTGGACAGCAGCTGGCCCCAAGTCAAAAAGCCCCAGGGGTAACCCGCAAACGCAACGGCAACAATGGCACCGCAGGCAACAACGGCAGTGTGCTTGGCGTCCGAGAAAACCTGAGAGAACAGGAAGCAGAGCCCCGAGGGGAACACGATGGCGCACACAACAAACGTCATGGCGTTGGTGCCCAATGCCACCGAGTTGCCAAATACGGAAGCAACCACTGCGGTGCAAATATGCCAAGCAGCCGGATAATAGCCGCCCACTTCACCCATATCGGCATAGCCACTGGCGGAAAACGTGGAGTAGAAGCCCGAATCCAAAAACGAACGAACCATGGCCAAATGGGCGGCGCTGTCGTCCAATCGAGCGAACGCGTACGGATCGCCCAAGGGATGAACAAACACCACCAGTGTTACCAACGCAGACACGCCCACGAAAAGGCCCAGGGCCTTCCAGGGGCTGGTACCCCATTGGGCAAGCAGCCCCAAACCAGCAAGGGGCGCGGGTTCGGTAGACCCGCCGGAAGAATTGCTCCAAGAACGCTCGGCAGCACCCTCGCCTTCGCGCAATCCTTCTTCCCCATCTGGGTTTTCGCTGATGCACGAAGCGGAAACACGCTTGCCGTTATCGGAGCCACAGCCGCGGCGTCGAACCAAGCAACCTACCCTATAGGCAGCAAGCCCAACACAAGCGGCAACAATACCAAGCACCCAAGCGGGGCAGGCAACACCGGCAGCGGTTAGCACCAGGCCAACAACCACAACTGCGAAAACCGAAAAGCCCGGAGCAACCGCAAAGGAAGCAAACCGGTTAAGCCCAAATGCTCTAAAGAACAGGAACCCAGGCACATACAGAAAAACGACGGCAACAAGCACCGCCGCAGCAAAGGTAAACCACATAAAAGCCCTTTTGACCGCGAACAAACCTGCCCGCCATTTTAGCAGGCAAAACAGGCGTCACAGGAATGCGCTTCTAAACTATAGGGCGATTAGATTGCCTACGAATCCCATCCAGCACACTAAAGAAGACCAATCCCCTCTTTATCCTTGCCAAGATATTCAAAACGCTTCTCTTGATCCGAATCCGGATATTTTCCTTTATCTACAGGACTCATGAACATATCCAAAGGACGGGCATACAAACGCCTATCCCCGTAAAGAGCCTTGTAGATTACATAGGGCTCGTTGGTTTCTGTTTGCTCCGCAACACAAAAGACCTTATAAAGGTTGCCTTTGAAATGGCGATAGACTCCGTTCAATACCGGCTCTTCGCTCATCCGATCACTCGCCATCGTTACTCTCTTGCATCATCATTCGATATAGCCCTATTACCCTTGATGCAACCATCCAGACAGCAATAAAAGCGCACGCAACGATCAGAACGAGAATTCCCACGTAAGCAGGTATCGCACTTTGCTCATAAAAGTAGTTCATCAAGTCGTATATATGATTCACCAGCAGCCCGACTAAGAAGGCAAGCAATACGCACTGGAGCAAAACCATTTTGAGTTCGTGCATTCCCTCTTCAAAACGACGCCTTTTGCCTTTGTCCCTTACGTCTTGATCTATCCGTGCCGCCTCTTCACGGCACACCTCATCTACAATCATGTTCTCGAGCTGCTTCTGGGCCTTGTACAGCTCCCCCGGATCTGAATTTGGGAACAACGATTTGGATGCTTCGGCAACAAGCTTATTCAGCAGACAAGACATATCAAACCTCGCCGAAATGCTTCAGCATCCCCTCGAGAATATCTTTCGCCTCTCCAGTGAGCTCATTGCCAGCAAACGTTGATCCTCTAAAATCCGTTTCATTTTGGTATGCAGCATCGGCCTTATTTCGATAAAGGTTTTGCTCGAGAGGCATTTCTCCCAGCCTGCAAAAAACAAGCTGGCCGATAATCAAGCCCGGAGCCAAGCTTATATTGCTATTGGAGACATTCCGAAGACCCAAACTCAAAGTACCCGAATAACTGGGATTGCAATACTGCCCAGAAAGAAGGAGCCCGAGCCTTGTAAAACGTGTTCTAGGCGCAGCGAAAGCAACAACATCATCTGGGAGGCTGATGCTCTCCTGCAACCTGCAAAGAATATACTCACCAGGCTTTATCAAATAACCCCTTGAAATATCTTTTGGCTCATAAATACGATCTATCGCAACCTGATCAGAAATGTTGATTGGAGCCGAAGATGCCCTAAGAACCTGAATTTCATTTGACAGAGTTACATCGTAAGAAGAAGACTGCAGATTATGCTTAGAAAACGGTTTAATAAAATTGCTGTCAGTCTCGACCAAGCTCAACAGATCCCTATCGCTCAAAAGCATTGAACGCCTCCCTTGCATGACAGACCGACCCTGATGACTATCTAGTATAGTCTCTTAAACACGTTATAGTTACACCCATCGGCGCATGGCACAACATTCGTAGGCAACGTACTCCCAAAATCCCAACAAACCCGGGATTAAAATGCACCGAGTATAGGATCGCATGCTCTATTCTTTCGCGAAAAGTCCTCGATGCTCGGAAACAACGTCTTTTACTAATCTCTCGCACCTCAAACAAAGAATCCGAAATCGTACTTTGCGTATTGTTGGGGATTTGGCTGAATATTACTTTGCGCTTTGTTGGGAAATCGGGCATTATTTACTTTGCGTATTG
>CAVDWN010000037.1:0-9706 GCA_963612535.1 Sphaerochaetaceae bacterium | reverse complement strand
CCGCGTATGCTACGACATCACGTCGAAGCCCCCCGCCACGATTGAGTGGGAATAGCGAACATCTGTTCGTGTTGATAGGATAATAGCAAATAAGATATGCCATTCCAACCGGAATGGCATATCTGCTGCAGGCTATAGGATGCCGAAACCCCAAGCATCGCTGTTCGGGCCAAGGCGCACCAAGCAAGCCGTACGGCATCAGCTGCGCAGCATCTCCTTCGAGTCCTCGACGGGAATATCGAGCACGATCTGGACCTCGCTTGATTCGGGGTCCACACGGGAGGAGATCTCCCTGATCAGCACGTCACCGCATACTTCTAGCGCTTTTTCCCCAAGTTGCTTTTTCAAATCGTCCAAAAGGGCGAAAAGAGGGTTGTCTTCCCGGAAGGCAGGCGCATCCGTCTTACCGAAGGCGAAACAATGCATGGTCTGCAAATGCAAACCCGCAGGCGTTTTCCGGCATTCGCTCGACCTCGCTTCCTCTTTTGACACTTCAACGCATATGCTGAAGTCGTCTTCATAGCTGCCTTTCAAAAATGCGGCTTTGCCAATTGCGTAGAGGCTGGAAAGGGACGCTTTGCCGATCCCTGCATTTTCCCCATAGGACTTCTCGTGTTTGGCTATTTCCAGGAACGAGTCTTCCGGGTTGTCGCTCAGCAGCGGTATCTTCGTCGACAAGAAGAAGGACTCTTCCTCCTCGGTCAGGCGCCAATTGGGGGAATCGGACGATTTGACGGAGAGCCATTCTTCCTGCGTTTGCAGCGAGGCTATCGCCGATTCGACCAGTGAGCGCTTTCTTTCTAGCTTTTTGGTTTCCTCTTCGATCTCACTTTTCTTCTTCTCGAACAGCTCGAGGGTCGTCTTTGGGCTATGTCGCTCCTGAAAAGCCTTGATTTCATCGAGGGAGCATCCTGCCTCTTGGAGAGAGGAGATGGTGAGAAAATCGATGATTTGCGATGCGGAATAGACCTTGTACCCGCTTTCGGTTACGGAGGCGGGTTTGAGTAGATTGATCTCATCGTAATGTCGAAGAGTGTCTTTTGTTGTTTGGCATATTTGGGCGAATTTTCCAACATACATCGAAAATGCCCTCCTTCCTCTTGACCGTGGGGTTACCCCACACCCTAGCCTCTTTTCTGCCAAGGAAAGTATAGCCTGCTGATTCAACTGCAAATCGGTTCTCATCTTTCCTCGGCAAGATGGCAGGTTGAGATCAATTGCGAAAAAGGAGAAGTTATGGATCGCAAGCCAGAAGATCAGAAGAGCAAAACTGAGCAGTTTGATCTGTTGACAGGTTTGGACGAGAGAAAAATCAAGGAATACCTTGAAAGTGGATCCGGCATCAATCCTGAAGAAGAAGCCCAAGGGTCGGTGTTTACCGTAATCACCCTTATAGCAATGTGCTAAATGACAAGCAGCGCTGAGGTGCGATGGAATCATGGATGAAAGAATCACTTTTGAGGAGCTTGTTTATGCTATCGGTCCAAAAACGGAAAATTTCTCATCTCAGCGCTCCCTTATTCCTTCTGCGGATCCGCAAGATATTCCCTCTGAACTGTCTGAGTTTTCTTTTCTTAAACGAAAGGATGCAAGAAGACCGATTGCGTTTTTGCAAAGCGAGAACGCTGACTACTTTGTTTATAAAATGGTCGACGGAACGAAAAGCTCTCCCAGTCGAGAGGTCGAAGTTCTGAAAGAACTTAGTTTACATGCACATAGAAACCAACAATTCGAGAATAAGGTCCAGTTTCCTCGTTTAGAAAAATCATTTGAGGATGGATTTTTGTATCCGATGCTCATCGGAAATCCAATCTCGTCACTCCTCAATGAATCGCTTGATCAGGCCTTGATGCTCGAAATATTTAGTCAGCTCGGTGAGGCTTTGGCGGCCGTTCACCTTATTGCTCGGAATCCTGGCGAAACCGATTCCTATGATTGCTGCTTCCCAGTACCCGATCGTGGGACATTCACTATCTCTGAGTTCTACGAAGGTATTGGGATGGAGTTTCCGTTATTGGTTTCCGCGTTCTGCAGGGTTAAACATGGTATCGATCAGTTGCGGGACAAATGGGAGAATCAGGATTTCATTCATTACGATCTAAGGGCGCAAAACATACTTTACGACACAGGTACTAAGCGAATCTCATTGATCGATTGGGAGACGGCAGGACTTGGCGATGGGTTATACGACTTAGGAACGATCTGCTTTGAGTTGATTCGGGCTTCCTATTGTTCTCAGGGCAAGTCATTACCCACTTGGACGCTGATGCATAAAAAGATGGTCGAAAGCTATTGTCTGCATCGAGGTTCCGATTCGTTTAAAACATTTTGCGGATCCATTCAATATGCCGCCATTGCCTCTCTTGTACGAAGCTCTGAGAAATTGAGGATTACCGGCCGCCTGCCCAAGGTCGATCTCCTCATCCTAAAGCATATCGACAAGCTAATCGATACACCGGAACGGTTTTGGGTGATGACGCCATGACCAAAGCGGACGATTTCTACTATTCAATTGCTGACGCAATATATGTTTCAGGCCTTTCAGTTGTGAGCAGAAAGAGCGGAGAGGTTCTTTATGCCGCATCAGGAAAGCGGTCTTTAACCAGTTGGCTTTGCAATTACTTATACTTAAAGTACTACGCTTGCGATGAGGATGGATTGAGAAGATTTCTCAATCATGAATCGCAGTATGGAACGATTGTCGACCTCGAAGACCCAAGTATTGTTAGAGAAGCCATCTCCGGATGTGATCACAAAAGATGCATCGATCACTCATGGAGACGCATCGATGATGGGCTCTTTATCACTGATGGATCAATAGTCCTTAAGTGTGAATCCGATTCGTTTGCAGAGATCAACGGCAAGGAATACATAGTTCGTAGCCCGATTCAGAGATTTCTTCTCCCTGGCTGGTTGTACATTTCAGGCATGCATGGATTTGATCCAGTTCAGTTGAAGGAAGTTCACAGATACTACCATTCTGTTTCCGACTCAGCTTCATTAAGCGAAGCGTTTCGCTTAATGACTTCTCTTTTGAACTTCGAAGGGATTGAATACAAGGCAAAGATTGCCAACAATAAGTCTGGGCTTGCCCGAAATGACGCTTTGGTTCTGTACTCAAAATGCCTATTACCAGCGGAAATATTACGGAAAACCGGACCTCTGTTTGATAGCGGAGGTCACGTGTGGAAGCGTTGCCCTTTCGTCTGCTCACTTCCTGGTGGATGGGGATATGCCAAAGAGTTGTTTGAATCGCCTAATTCTTATTTCGCCAGTTATGGACAAAAATGCTGCTTTGGTTTGGCCCAAGCTCTAGCGGTGGCTGGCGAGGACGTAGAACTGGCCGTCGAATTAATGAGAAATTGCTCTGCTGATCGGGGGTTTGATCCTAATGGGCCATCCGAGTGAGCGTTATATCCCCGGTCCTGCATTTACAAGGTGCTGCGATGCGCTCAGTGAGGGAGGTTACCGTTGGAGCGAGATGACAGATTGCAAAAATGGGAAATTGCTCAGTGAGATTGCTCTTCCTTGCGGGTTTCTTCCTCCTGACAGTATTTGCGGCTCAATCATTAAATGGCCAGCAGTAAATAGCGCGAGGCTCCTAGTCGACATTATGGCGAACAAGGAAGCTGCGGATTACCGTCGTATCTTTTCCTATCTAGGCAAGAATCTTGCCGAATTGCATTCATTAACTGCTTCGGAAGACTTGCTTCAAAAAAGATCAGTTAGCAGGGTCGAGGAAACAGAAGTGTACAAAAACGCTTTTCAATATGCGGCTGAAAGGGATGTGTCCGTACCTGTTTTCACTTTCGGAAGCAAGAAACACCTCATTCATGGCCGATTCAGCACCGCAATGATTCTTCCAGATGAAAAGGCGATGGTGATGGCCTCTGTCGATATTGGGCAAGGAGACCCAATGTTTGACATCTCTCAAATTCTCTCTGAGATTTGGGAATTCTATTGCTCGTTTTCGAAATCAAGTGATTGGCAACGGGAGATGGGGCTTACGGCTAAATCCTTTGTCAATTCCTATAAACGTCACTCAGGATACCGTCTCAACATAGATGCATTGCGGGAAATGTGCAGGGCGAAATCTGCCACACACGTGCTCATTCTTGCTTTTCTAAGAAAAGATATTTCTATTTTTCACTCTCATATTGCGCGTTTGCAGCTTGGGGAAAGCTTTTTTGATTACCTAAATGAACCCCATTGCAATTAAGAAAGGTTTCATGCCATGGATTTAGAGACAATGGTGCGCAGGGCACCGAATATTAAGCTTGAGATAGATTCGACCAATGAAGTAATCATATATACAAACAGAGGGCGTTTTAATGCTGGTCATAGCTCTTTACCAATACTCGAAAGGTGTTTTACCCCTTGTCGGATTCGCGATTTGCTTACGGAAATGGTTGAGCCAAATAAGCGCGAGGCGTCAAAAGAAATCCTTAGGACATTAAAGGCGCTATTATCATCCGGAGCTATTGTTGAATCAGAGGGTTCGGGCTTATCGTCTTCGATGTTTCCCTTCGGCGGTTATTCCGCTCCTTTTGTTCAGACAAAGATGCTCAACGACGTTTTACGAAAGCGCATTTATCTCGAGGCGATCAAAGACCTTGTTACACCCGCAGACGTAGTCATCGACCTTGGTACCGGTTCAGGCATTATGTCGATCGAGGCAGCTAAAGCGGGCGCAAAACGAGTTTATGCGATTGAGCCCTCCGGCGCGCTGTACTGCGCTGAAGAGAACTTCAGAATCAACCATGTAGACAAGATAGTATGCCCTATCAAGGGCTGGTCAACGGATATAGATCTCCCTGAAAAAGGAACTCTGCTTTTGACTGACTTGTTGGGGAACGACCCCCTCGATTTGTCGATGTGGGAGTTGATGGCAGACATCAAAGAAAGGGCAATGACACCAAACTGCCGTTTTCTTCCCAGTAGAATCGATCTTTTTGCTCGATTGCTATCCGTTCCGGAAGAGACTTTAGATCAGCACCTTATTTCCGAAAGGGCTGTTTCCAAATGGCAACAAGAATACGACATAGACTTTTCTGGAATGTTAGAACAAAAAAACGCATCGAGAGGATGGCTGGAGAAGCCAGAAGTTGTCAATTCGTGGGCTAAGTCGACAGAAAGTTTTTCAATTGGGCGAATCGACCTCCAGGATGCCCCTCATAAGTTTAGCCGCTGTATCGAGGTTCCTGTTCCTGAAGGGCATTGGAATGGAGTCATGATCTACTACAAAGCCCTAATTGGCAAACAACTGTTTTCAACCGATTGCCCTGAGGGCTCCAAATACAGCCATTGGTATAACGTGATTTGGACGATTCCCGAATGCAACAAAAATTCGAAGCGATTGTCTATTGAATACACGTATTTAGGAAACGGCGAGAGCCGTGTATCGATTTCTTCCGCAATTGGAGGTTTTTGCTAATGCTTCGAATCATATTGATATGCTTGGGCGGCTTCGTGCTGACGTTTTCCATCTCGACCTACTTACACTATGATTTTAGTTCATCCCTTTTTGCTGGATCGGTAACAGCCGAACTTCTTCTTGTAACGGCTTTTTTTGTTTCAGTTGGCAAAGAGTTTGCGCGCATCAAAAATACTGCCAAACCCTTCATTGGAAAGCTGTCGGAATCCGTCTATGCCGTAGCTGAAAAATGGATTCCTCGAAAAATACTTCGTCTCCTTATGATGGAAATAAATGTTTTCAGAGTTGTTCTCAATGCTATTGCAAGAAAAAAATGCGTGCCTTCCGATTCTCTCTTGATTTCATATGGAAAAGAATGGCGACTCATAGGTTACATTCTGATCGTAATTGCCGCAGTTGAGCTAGTGGTTGTCGATATCGCTTGCTCAATCTATTTTGGCGAGACCAGTTTTGTCCGCTTTGTTGCTCTTGCCGTTTCGGTATATATGCTTATTTGGATCACTGGCTATGTCCTTGCATCGAAAATCATGCCTCATTACATCAATGATAGCGAGTTAGTCATTCGATGCGGGATCAGTCATTTTGTCAAAATCCGCCTTAGCGATATATCTCATATCGAAATGAAAAGACTCGATTTAGAGAAAAGAAAGAGCATGTTTACTTCTAATAGCATCTTGCGAATAAACAACGGAAATCAGACGAACGAATTGACAGTTTTCCTTCTTGATGGCTCTAGTTTTTTGGTCGATGGGACGGATTTAGGGGCTGAACTGAATGGTGTTTCGTTTAGCGTCGATTTCCCCAAAAACGCCCTGATGGTCTTAAAGGAAAAGATTCGATAGGATGTCAAAGCTGCACCTGCTTCAACTCGATTCCCTGGCTCCCATCTACTCAT
Source organism: Sphaerochaetaceae bacterium (assembly GCA_963612535.1). Taxonomy (GTDB): domain Bacteria; phylum Actinomycetota; class Coriobacteriia; order Coriobacteriales; family Eggerthellaceae; genus Anaerotardibacter. The sequence continues at coordinate 3,377 of CAVDWN010000037.1, read as the reverse complement.
TTCCCGACAAACCTTATTGCGCTGCCTCGGCCTTTTGCGTCGTTTTGAATTACCGGCTATATAAGTTGGGACTTCAGGCCGCCCTGGACCCTGAAGACTTGTTTTCGAGGGCTTATCCAAATTGGACTGAAAAGTGCATCGGCCCTTCTGGCCAAATATTTAGATACGTCGAACTGTGGAATGAAGGCGCCATCTCCACTTTCCCGAAATTGGAAGGCATTTTCCCGTGCGCAGTTGAAAAGGAGAAGCTGACGGCTATTGGCTCATTGGCTCGTCTGAAATCATTCTTAGAGGATTTCCGCCCTATCATTGTTGAAGTTCCCCTCTACCTGTCTTCTTTCTCCTCCCCCTGGAATGGCGTGTTCGCAACGCCGTCTCCTTCAGATAGGCAGGCTTATTTGGGCATGCATTTGATGGTTGCTGATGGGTATGACGATGAATGGTGCTCTGGAAATAGCCTCATGAGGAAAGGCGCTTTGACCGTCAGAAATTGTTGGGGCACTTCATGGGGGATTAGGGGCAGGGGCATACTTCCCTATGCCTATTTAGCCGATGTTAGAACGTGCTATTTCTATGTTTTCAAGTGGAGCCGCACATGATCTCTCTTTACGAATACTCAACCAATTGGTATTTGAATAAGCTTCGAGCAGCAAAGAGGGTTCTTTATGCTCAGATTCATCTAACTGGGCGATGCCAATACCGATGCAGCCACTGCTATTTTTCAGAACTGGGTAAAAAATCCGTCGATGCAGATTTTGACGTAATCCATTCCAGGATTGCGGGCCTTATAGGCTTAGCACGAAAACAGAGTAGATTCTTAAGAATCGACTTTACGGGAGGGGATCCCCTTTTAAGTCCCATTCTCCCTGCAGTTCTTCGACTGTGCAAGGCGAATAGAATTGTATGTGGTTTGAAATGCAATCCTGACATTCTAGCCCTTAGCGACAATTTGTCTCTAGCCAACGCCCTAGATGGATGCTCTTCGGTCAGTTTAAGCCTCGACGGAACAGAGGAGTTCCATGATTCCCTTAGAGGCCGAAAAGGAACGTTCGAATTAGCTCTAAAGGCGCTACGAAAAGCGAACGATCTAGGCTTAAAGACCAGAATCAGCATGACCATATCAAAAGACAACAAGGATATGATCAAGGAAGTGTTTTCGAAGTTGGCGCAGGAAGACGTAAACGTAGATGCGTTTACATTTGCTAGGTTGTGGAGCGCCTCTCTAAGCAACAGCATGCTTGGAAGAAAGGACCTTGTCGAATGCTTCGATTCGTGCTGCTCGTTTTATAGCGCGTATCTCTCCGACCCAGCATCCTACACTGCTTACGAAGGAATGATAAGACCAAAAATCCAGCTTGCGTTCAAAGAGCATCTCTGGCTTCCCTATCTCGAATCGAGAGGGCTTATTAACAAAGAACTGGTCAAGTATGCCCGAGTGGCGACAAACTCCCTGAATTGCTCCGCCTTGCATCAAACAGTAGTGATTGATCCCGATAATAAGTTATTCCACTGCCGCAAAATCGCATCAGCGAGAATTGATGATCTATCCCTTGAAAATCTGGATGGTGCGAATTTTTGTTCCTGTGTTAATCAAAAATACACTTGCCGTTCATGCATCAATCGGAATGTTTGCTTTGGCTGCCCTGCGGTTGATGAAATTATGGAAACGGAGAAATCAAGAAATAGATGCCCTTTCTATTGTTCGGTTAAACAAACCCACCATCGTCCCCAATCGGACGAATCATAAGATTCATCTCCAGCCATCTTTCCGCAGCAGTGCCGTGCGCCCAGCCCGCTTCGTGACGGCCACGTCAAGCGCTAATAAAAAGACCTTTACAACGGAATCCCAATGTCAGATGCATAGTGAATGTGCCATGCATCTGACATTGGGAAAACCACGACTCGTACGGCGACGGCGGCGCGTGCGTAGGCGACCCGAATCGACCACAAGCCGCACGCCTGCCATGTTCCTGCCCACGATAAGAGCAACATGGCAGGCGCGAGCCCAGGCTCGCCAGGATTTCCTGACATACCTTATATTCGAAGCATCTCGTTTTCGTAGGAATTGAATATGCAACGAAAACGAATCGTTGTACAATCGTTGCAAACGATTCGGCAAAAAGGAGTCTTCCATGAAGGAGAGCCGCACCCTCGAGTTCAAGTCCGAGGTCACGAGGGGGTTCCTCAAGACCGTGTCAGCGTTCGCCAACTTCGGGAAGGGGGCGATCCTCTTCGGGGTCGACGACAACGGTAACGCAATCGGCCTCAAGGACCCCTCCGCATCGTGCCTCGACATCGAGAACCGCATAAACGACGTGTTTGACCCCAGGCCCAGCTTCAGCCTGAAGGTGAACGGGGACCGCACGGTCGAGCTCGTCGTCGAGGAGGGCCACGACAAGCCTTACCTGTGCGGCGGCAAGGCGTACCGCAGGTCCGACACCTCGACGGTCGAGGTCGACAAGGTCGAGCTCAAGCGCCTCGTCCTCGAGGGACAGAACCTCGACTTCGACGAGCTGCCGTGCCGGATCGAGACCCTGTCGTTCACGCGCCTCGAGGCCAAGCTGAAAGAGAGCGTGGGCATCGAATCCCTGACCGAGGACGCGCTGAGGACCCTGGGGCTGCTCGGGAAGGACGGGTACAACAACGCGGCCGCGATCCTCGCCGACTCGAGCCCCTTTCCGGGGATCGACATCGCGGCGTTCGGCGCGGACGAGGATGTCATCCTCGACAGGGCGCAGGTCGGCGGCAGGTCGGCGCTCGACTCCTTCGACGCGGCGATGGCCTTCTACGAAAGCCGCTGCTGCTATGAGAAGGTCGACGGAGCGCTCAGGGAAAGGGTGGAGACCGTCCCGAGGAAGGCCTTCCGCGAGACGGTCGCGAACGCCCTGGCGCACAGGGCGTGGGACGTGCCGGCCCCGGTGAGGATCTCGATGAGGCCGAGCGAGGTGGAGGTGCTGTCGCCCGGCGGACTCGTGCCGGGAATGGCGGTCGAGTCCTACCTCGACGGCCGCTACTCGATGCTCAGGAATCCCACCTTGGCCGAGGTGCTCTTCAGGCTCGGGATCATCGAGAAGTTCGGCACGGGCATAGCTAGGATAAAGCGCGCCTACGAGGGCACCGGCAGGAAGCCGGGGTTCGAGGTCGGGCACGACTTTATATGCGTCACCCTCCCCGTGCTCGCGGAGGCGAGCCCGCTCAGCGAAGACGAGCGCCTGGTCCTCTCCAGGATGCCCAGGCGCCAGCTGATGGCCAGGGCCGCCATAGACCGGTTGACTGGGTTCGAGAAAACGAAGACGATCCGAATCCTCAACTCGCTGGAGTCGAAGGGGCTCGTCGAGGCCGTCGGCAAGGCCAGGGCGCGCAAGTATGCAAAGTCG
>CAVDWN010000036.1:0-9729 GCA_963612535.1 Sphaerochaetaceae bacterium | reverse complement strand
CCCACCCCTTCGCGCCGCGGCTAGTTAACCTTCGCAAACTTTTTGTTGACTATGGTTAACTCCGGGGGTATCGTGAATCCGCTTAAATGTTACCTAGTGTTTACTTTTGGAGGGCGCGTTGTTCCTGGCGGCATTCTTGATCGGCTTGCGCGAAGGCCTGGAGGCCTCGCTCATCGTGGGCATCCTTGCCGCGTTCCTGAAGCGCAACGGCTCTTCCCTGCGCCCGCTCATCATTGCCACCGTCGCCGCCGTGTTGCTCTCCATCGCGGTTGCGGTTGGGCTCAACCTGTTCAGCGCGGCATTGCCGCAGGCCCAGCAGGAAGCGCTGGAAACCATCATCGGCATCGTTGCCGTGGTGTTCGTTACCACCATGATCCTGTGGATGAACGCCAACGCCCGCAACATGAAGGCCGAGCTTGAAAGCTCTGCCCAAAGCTCGCTTTCCGCTGGCGGCGAGATGGCCATGGCCGGCATGGCATTCTTGGCCATCATCAAGGAAGGCTTCGAGACCGCGGTGTTCCTGCTTGCGGTGTTCCAGGCCTCTACCGCCGGAAGCGAATGGTTGGGAATCGTGGGCGCCGCGCTGGGCGTGGCCATCGCCGTTGTGGTGGGCTGGCTCATCTACTACGGTGGCGCCCGCTTCAACCTGAGCACCTTCTTCAAGGTAACCGGCCCGTTCCTTATCCTGGTGGCCGCCGGCTTCGTTGCCAACTGCTTCCGCACCGCGCATGAGGCCGGTTGGGTGAACATCGGCCAGCAGCAGGTGCTGGACCTTTCCTGGCTTATCCAGAACGATTCCGTGGTGGGCGCCCTGCTCACCGGCATGTTCAGCATCCAGGCCGACCCGCGCCTTATCGAGGTCATCGCCTGGCTTGCCTACCTCATTCCCGTCATGATCATCTACTGCTGGCCCAGCAAGTACTCGTTTTCCTTTGAGCGCCGCCAGCGCACCCGCCGCACCTGCGCAGGCATCTGCGTGGCGGTGGCCATCGGCATGGCGCTGCTGTGCCCGCACGGCAACACCGACGTTGCCGGTGCCACGCATCCGGTTCAGGGCAACGGCAAAACCACCGAGGTAACCCTGGTTTCCGCCAGCTCCGATGCCGCGCAGATCTCCTACCAAGACGGCAACAGCACGGAAGTTGTCGACCTTACCAAGGTTTCCGAAGGCGAACTCGACGGCGTGCCCCTAACGCAGTGGGAGGGCTCGAAGAGCATCGAGCCCGACGCGTCGCTTCCTTCCACCATCACGCTCAACGAGCTGCGCAACCTGAACAACGGCCGCGTTCCCAGCGGCCTGAACACCGAGCGCACCCCCGGCCCCTTCGAAGTGAAGTGGTCTGAATCCGCCACCTACAGCGCACGAACCGCCGGCAGCGCATCGCTGCTGCGCGCAAGCTGCGACGTGAAGCTCATCGCCACGCTCACCGGCGGCGGCATATCCGGCACCAAGACCGTAAGCGTTTCCGGCGCGGTTTCGGGCAGCTGGGCCATCGCCGACGACGAGGTTTCCGCTTCCGAGAGCGCCGTGCAGCAGGCCCAGCTTGCCGCCGAAGAGGCGAAGCTCTGGTGGCTGTGGATCCCGGTTGCCCTTGTGTGCGTTGCCGCTGGCCTGCTGGCGTACAGCGAATGGGAGAAGCGCTCGCATGCGAAGAAGCAGCGGGCCAAGGAAGCGGCTGCATAGGGCGCTTTTGCAAACATTGGTTTCACTGACCTGCGGGCATGATGCACCGCGGGCTTTTGGACAAAGGTAACAAGCCCGGCACGAGCCGGGGAAGAGGCGGAACGTTTCCGCCAAGAACATGACGGGAAGCCCCGTCAGAACGGAGGAAGAATGGAAATGACGGCACCTGCCCGCAAGCTCCTTACCGGTGCTTTCGCTGGCGTGCTCGCACTTGCTTTGGGTGCGGGCCTTACCGGCTGCTCTGGCAGCAACGACACCAAGTCGCAGGCCAACAAGAGCGCTGACGGCGTAACCCAGGTCAACGTTACCCTGAAGGACAACTCCCAGGAAGTTGACACCACCGAGGTAGAGGCTGGCCCGGTTACCTTCAACGTAACCAACGAGTCTGCCGCTGGCATCACCGAGTTCGAGCTTCTGTACAACCAGAAGATCGTCGGCGAGAAGGAAAACCTTGCCCCCGGCCTGAACACCGTTAGCTTCACCGTTACCCTGAACGGCGGCGACTACAAGCTCTACGCTCCCGGCGCAGACAACTCCTACGTCGACTTCAAGGTAACCGGCGAAGCTGCCGCTGCCCCTGAAGGCTCTGCTCAGGAGATCATGAAGAAGGGCGTTGCCGAGTACGCTACGTACATCAAGGCTCAGGGCCAGTACCTGCAGGACGGCACCGCTGCCCTGAAGACCGCTGTTGATTCCGGCGACGTAGAGGCTGCCAAGAAGGCCTGGGCTGCTGCCCGCCCCTTCTACGAGCATGCTGAGTCTGCCGTAGACAACTTCCTCATGCCCGGCTACACCATTCCCGAGGGCGAGGAAGCCGACAACAACTACTTCCTGGACTACCTCATCGACATGCGCGAGTCCAACCTTGACGAGGCTGCCGGCTGGCACGGCTTCCACGCAATCGAGCGTGACCTGTGGGAGAAGGGCGCAATCACCGACACCACCAAGCAGTACGCTGCCGAGCTCGCCGAGAACTGCAAGATCCTGAACGAGCAGGTTCTGCCTTCCTTCGCAGACGAGCTGCTCCCCGAGGACCTGGCAAACGGCGCTGCCGACCTGCTTGAGGAAGTTTCCACCACCAAGATCACCGGTGAGGAAGACAAGTACAGCCACCTCGACCTTTCCGACTTCCGCTCCAACGTCGAGGGCGCTCAGCAGGCATACGCAAACCTGCGTGACGGCCTGAAGAAGGTCGACGAAGACCTGGTGAACCGCATCGACAGCGAGTTCCAGTCTGTTTCCGACATGCTGGACAGCTACCGCGATGAGTCCGCTCTGGGTGGCTACGTTGCCTACACCGACGAGCTGAAGAAGAGCGATGCCGAGAAGCTTTCCAACGGCATCATGGCCCTTCATGACGATCTTGCGAAGCTCGCCGAAAAGGTCGCAACCGCTTAAGGCTGAAAGCTGAAAAGCATATCTGCGCAGCTCATACAAGGGTTTCGCAAAAGGGGAAGAGTGCCGCAGCAACGCGACACTCTCCCCTGCATTTATAGGGAATTGTTGCAGTTGCGTTAACAGCGCGCTGCCGTATCCAAGGAAAAGAGGCCACGAATGGCAGAAGAGAAGAACGAAGGTGTAGAGCTCGTCGGCGACAGCGAGGAGAAAAGCGCTGCGGCAGCCAAGGCCGAGCGCCAGGGCCGTCAGTTCAGCCGTCGTCAGCTTATCGGCGGGGTTGCCGCCGGTGTTGTGGGCGGCGCGCTGGTTGGCTCGGGCGTAACCCACGTGGTGAAGGAAAACGCCTTCAACGACAGCAACCCCAATGGCGCGGCTTACACGCGCATCGAGCTGAACAACGCCCAGCAGTTCTACGACCTTGACTACCCCAGCGGCATCAAGGACGCGGCGCAGCGCTACTGCGTGTTCGTGATGTTCAACATGAAGCCGAGCACCACCAAGCAGGACCTGCAGCTGCTGCTTGCCCGTTGGACGGCCACCATCGCCGTTCTGCAGACCGGCAAGCCCCTGGGCCAGATCCGCCCCGAATTCAGCCAGTCTTCCGTGCCGAAGGACATGGGCGAATGCGCCGACTTGGACCCATGCTCGCTTACCATCACGGTAGGCTTCGGCCCCACGCTCTTCGACGACCGCTTCGGCCTGCAGTCCTTCGCCCCCGATTTCGAGTACTTCAAGGAGTGGGACCGCATCACCGGCGAGCGCCTGGTAACCGACACCACCGGTTCCGACATCGGCATGCAGATCTGCGCCGACGACCGCCAGGTTATCTTCCATGCGGTGCACTCGCTGGCACGCATCGCCCGCGGCAAGGCATCCATCGTGTTCCAGCAGGAAGGCTTCCTGCCCATCCGCCAGTCCGACAACCAGCCCACCCCGCGCGACCTGTTCGGCTTCCGCGACGGCACCACGAACCCCACCGAAGACCAGGAGTACGAGGAGTTCGTATGGGTTAAGGAAACCAAGCAGGAATGGCTGAAGAACGGCTCGTTCATGTGCCACGGCCGCACCATCGCCGACGTTGAGACGTGGGAATCCGACCGCATCTCCGACCAGGAGCAGCTCATCGGCCGCCGCAAGGACACGGGCGCCCCGCTTTCCAACCCCGACGGCGACGAGTTCGACATCCCCGACTTCACCGCGCGCGATGCGAACGGCAACCTGCTCATCGACCCGAACAGCCATGCCGCCATCACCAGCGACCAGCGCCTGGGCTTCAAGGTGCATCGCCGCAGCTACAACTACTGGACGGGCTTGAACGACCATGGCGACCAGAACGCCGGCTTCCTGAACTGCGTGTACGTGAACGACCCGTACCACTACTGGTTGCTTCGCGACGACATGGGCCGTTACGACCGCCTGAACGAGTACTACTACGACGACTACCGTGGTGTGTATGCTGTTCCGCATGCGCCGGCCACGGGCACCTACCTGGGTCAGGAGTTCTTCGAGTAAGCCGCGAAGTTCGTTGGGCGCCCCTGCCGAAAGGCGGGGGTGCCTTTGCTGTTTTCTGAAGCGGGGGTAAAATCGGCGCCGCATGCGTCGGGTTGGTGGCGTTGGGCGCCCGGGGTTGGAGGGCTGGCCGTCGCCGATGTTGCCGGTGCCCGCCCGGGAGGCAGAAAGCCTTGGAGTGGCGCGAGAGGTCGCACTACCCCAAGACTTTCTGAGGATGCACGCACCTAAAAGGAGGCCAAGATGTTCGACAAGCGATTGCTGAAGCTGATACCCGAGGCGCGCAAGTACCTGGTGCTTGCCGTTGCGGGCAACTGGGCTGCGCTCGTTTGCTATGCGGTGGCCATGCTTGCCCTGGCTTCGTTCCTTTCCGCCTTGGCGCTGGGCACGCTGGATGCGGCCGCGGTTGGGCAGTGGGCTGCAGTTTCGGCGGCGGCGATGGTGCTGCGCTTCTTGTTCGTGGCCGTATCGCAGTGGGCAGGGTCGAAGGCATCGGCAGTGGGCAAGGCCGCCATTCGCGAGCAGGTTTACGACAAGCTGGTTGCCCTGGGCTCTTCCTATAAAGAGCAGGTTTCCACCACGCAGGCGGTGCAGATCTGCGGCGAGGGCGCCGAAAAGCTGGAGGTGTACCTTGGCCAGTACTTGCCGCAACTGTTCTACGCGGTGCTGGCGCCCCTTACCCTGTTCGTGCTGTTCCTGTTCATCGATGTGCCGGCAGCTGTGGTTCTGCTGGTTTGCGTGCCGCTTATCCCCATTGCCATCGTTGCCATCATGAAGGTGGCGCGCCGCGTGATGGGTGCCTATTGGGATTCCTATTCCGATTTGGGGCAAACGTTCTACGAGTCCATCAGCGCCCTTACCACGTTGAAGCTGTTCCAGGCCGACGAGGCCAAGCAGCTGCAGATGGACGAAGAGGCCGAGGGCTTCCGCGCCTCCACCATGCGCCTTCTTCGCATGCAGCTGAACTCCATCACCGTTATGGACTTCTTCACTTTCGGCGGCGCGGCGGTGGGCATCGTGATTGCGCTGTTCCAGCTTGCCGCGGGCGATATCTCGCTTGCCGCGGCCGTGTCGGTGGCGCTGCTTGCCGTGGAGTTCTTCCTGCCCATGCGCATCCTGGGATCGTATTTCCACACTGCCATGGGTGCCGCCCCGGTGCTCGACCAGATGTTTACCCTGCTTGGCCTGCCCGACCTGAACCAGGGAACCGAAACCGTGGATGCGGGCGAAGTGGAAATCGTTTGCGAGGGGCTTTCGTATTCCTATGGTGAGGGCGACGCGTTGGCCGACATCGACCTCAAGGTGGAAGAGAACACCTTCGTGGGCATCACCGGCGAAAGCGGCTCGGGCAAATCCACCTTGGCGAAGCTGCTCTCCGGCGAGCTTATGGGATACACCGGCAGCGTGCGCTTCAACGGCGTGGAGCTGCGCGATATAAGCCCCGATTCGCTGCGTGGCCTGGTAACCCACATATCGGCCTCGGCGTACATCTTCAAGGGAACCATCCGCACCAACCTGCTGGTAGGCAACCGCAACGCAACCGATTACGCGCTGTGGAGCGCGCTGGGCAAGTGCAACCTAGACGATTTCGTGCTGAAGCAGGGTGGGTTGGACGTCCCCGTTGCCGAAGGCGGCGCGAACCTTTCCGGCGGCCAGCGCCAGCGCCTGGCCATTGCCCGCGCCCTTTTGCGTGACACCCCCATCTACCTGTTCGACGAGTCCACTTCCAATGTGGATGCCGACAGCGAGCGCGACATCCTGGCCTGCATCCAGCGCCTTTCCATTGAGAAGACCGTGATCGTTATATCGCACCGTCTTTCCGCGCTGGCCTGGGCCGACAACATCGCGGTGATGGAAAAGGGCCGTATCGTGGAGCAGGGAGCCCATGGCGAACTGGCCGTTGCGGGCGGCGCCTATGCGAAGCTGTGGCAGCAGCAGGAGCAGATGGAAGCGTTGGCCCGCCGCGCCGAAGAGGTGCGCGCCATGCACTCGAAGGCCGACGGCGAAGCGGATGTGGATGTTCCCGAGGCCATGGCTGAGGCGCTGCAGAAGATGCCGCCCAGCATTGCCACGGCCACGCGTTCCTACATGAAGGGCGCCAAGATCCGCGCGCTGGTGGAAGAGGGCGGCGGCATGCCGGCGGGGCACCCGGCCGATATCCTTATCGATGCTGCCGATTCGGCTCAAGGCAGGGCTGCCGCCAGCGACGATGCCTCTGCCGCGCAAGCCGAAAAGGCTGCCAGCTGCGAAGCGCAAGCCGCGGCTGCCGCCGAATCGGAGCAGTCTGCCGCCAGCGCATCCGCCAAGGTTAAGAAACGCTCGGTCCCCAGCGTTGTTTGGGGGCTGTTAGGCCTGTTCGGCAAGCTGTGGCCGCTGGTGGGTACTTCAACCCTTTTCGCGTCGCTCGGCTTCGCCGCCGCGATTCTGATGGTGGTGCTGGGCGCTGCTGCCATGCTGGGCATTGCGGCCGATTGCTTCACGTGGAACATCGCGCTGGTTGCGGCATTGGTGCTGCTGTGCGGCGTGGTGCGCGGGTTCCTGCGCTACGGCGAGCGTTTGGTCTCGCACGACCAAACCTTCCAAACCTTGGCGGTTATCCGCTCCAAGGTGTTCCGCCATATGCGCACGTTGGCGCCTGCCCGCCTTGAGGCGCGCGACACGGGCGACCTTATCACCCTGCTCACCGCCGATATCGAGCTGTTGGAGGTGTTCTACGCCCACACCATTTCCCCGGTGCTGGTGGCGCTTATCGTGTCGGTTGCGGTGGCGGTGGGCATCGGCACCCAGCAGGTGTGGCTGGGGATTGCCGCCCTGGCGGGCTTTGCCGTGGTGGGCGTGTTGCTGCCCATAGCGCTGAACATCTGGACCGATACCCTGGGCCGCCGCACGAAGGAGCGCTCGGTGCGCTTCGGCAGCTTCATGTACGAAAGCCTTATGGGCCTTTCGGAAGTGCTGCGCTTCGGCGCCACCGACCTGCGTCGCGATGAGCTGGGCGGCCGCATGGGCGCGCTTGCCGCCGAAGAGGTGAAGATGGCCCGCCGCAGCGCCGTTGCTCAGGGCCTTACCGACACCCTTACGTTGGCCAGCTGCTTTTTGTTCGCCTACCTTGCCTATGCGCTTACGGCGCAGGGCCTTGTTGCCGGCGTTGCCGCCGCTGCATGCGTGGTGGCCTACTCGGTTTCGTTCGACCCGGTGCGCGCGGTGGCCCACCTGGGGTCCTCGCTGCACCAGACACTTGCCTCGGGCGAGCGCGTGCTGGACTTCCTTGATGAGCGCCCCGAAACGCTCGATGTTCTGGAAGGCGCCCAGCCCGCGGCATTCACCGGCGCCGAGCTTGCCAACGTTGCCTTCTCGTACGGTGAAGAGGAAGTGCTCAGCAACTTCAACGTGAGCATCCAGCCGGGTGCGTTCCTGCACGTTGCCGGCCCCAGCGGCGCTGGGAAGTCCACCTTCCTGAAGCTGCTCATGCGCGTGTGGGATGCGCAACAGGGCTCGGTAACGGTTTCAGGTGTTGAGGTGCGCAACATCGAAACCCGCACCCTGCGCACGCTGGAAGGCTCCATGACGCAGACAACGCACCTGTTCAGCGGCACTATCCGCCAGAACATCGCCTTCGTGCGCCCCGGCTGCACCGATGAAGAGCTGAACCGCGCCGTTTCCCAGGCGTCGCTGGCCAGCCTTATCGAGCGCTTGCCGAAGGGGCTGGATACCCAACTCGGCGAAATAGGCGAAGGCCTTTCGGCCGGCGAGCGCCAGCGCATAGGCTTGGCGCGCATCTTCCTGTACGACGCCCCGTTCCTTTTGCTGGACGAGCCCACCAGCAACTTGGACTGCCTGAACGAGGTTGCCGTACTGAACGCCCTGGCGCAGGCGCGCGAGGGGAAGACCATCGCGATGGTGAGCCACCGCATGTCGGCAGCGGCATTCGCCGACACCACTTTGGTAGTAGACCAAGGACGCCTTTCGTAGGGCGCCTTTGGTTAAGTAAGGACAAAGCAGGAAACCATGGAAAACAGAGCGAAGAACACCCGATCACGTTGGATGAGCGCCCTTTGCGCCTTGCTGCTCTCGGTTGCGCTGGTGCTGGTGTGCGCTGTGCCGGCCTACGCCGACTCGAAGGCGAAAAGCAAGGCGGCGAACGGCTCGCAACAGGAAACGGAGCAGCTGGGCGAAATAGCCAAAGACCTTTCCGACGGCGTGTACTACGGTAGCGGCGAGGGATACCAAAGCACCATCACGGTTGCGGTAACTGTGGCCAGCGGCAAGATAACCGACGTGCGCATCGTGTCCCACGCCGATGATGCTCCTTACGTTGCCCGCGCCGAGAAGCTGATTCCCAACATCATCAGCCAGCAGTCTGCCGATGTCGATACCATTTCCGGCGTGACGTTTTCTTCCCGCGGCATCCTTTCTGCGGTGAAGGACGCCATGAGCGGTTCGGGCAGCGTGGCCATCACCAGCAGTGCTTGGTTCGGCGCAGCGATGATCGCCCTTGCGGCAGTTCTGTTCGGCCTGGCCATATGGCTGGCGAAGAAGATGCTGGCAAGCGGCTCGCGCGCGCAGATGGCGAAGCTCACGCGCCGTCAGCGCTGGTGCATCCAGGGCATGTTCTTCCTGCTGGCGCCTTCCTCGTTCGCCACGGGCTTCATGGGTCTGAAAACCCTGTTGATGCAGATCAACGTTATGAATACGCATCGCGGCTACGACTTCGAGGTGATGTCGTTCACGGTGTTCCTGGTGCTGCTATTGGTGCTCACCGTGGTTCTGGGGCGCTTCTTCTGCGGCTACGTGTGCAGCTTCGGCCTTCTGGGCGATGCGGTGTATGCCGCCGGCAACGCGCTGGCGAAGAAGCTGGGCATCAAGCGCAAGCCCCTGCCCGCCAAGGTGGAGTTGGTGCTGCGCGGCATCAAGTACGTGGTGCTGGTGGCAATCTGCGCAGTGGTGCTTATGGGCTTCTACACCACCGTGAACAACAACAGCCCGTGGACGGTGTTCGGCAAGCTGGCCAACCTCTCCGTTTCCGGCGTTACCGCCGTGGGCGCGGTGCTGCTGGGCCTTGTTGCGGTGGGCATGCTGCTGAAGGAGCGCTTCTTCTGCGAATTCCTGTGCCCGCTGGGCGCCCTGTTCTCCATCATCCC
>CAVDWN010000035.1:0-9806 GCA_963612535.1 Sphaerochaetaceae bacterium | reverse complement strand
TGGGCTATCATGTCTCCAACTGGTTTTAGGAGGAAGATTCGTGGCTGAGTACATCGAGGGCAAGCGTCCGGTTCTGGAGGCGTTGAAGGTAGGCGTTCCGGCGAAGTGCCTCTACGTTGCCGATGGCCTGAAGGGCGATAAGGTTGTCGACGATGTGGTTCGCCGCGCGCATAAGGCGAAGATCTCGGTTAAGCAGGTTAAGCGCCCTGAGCTGGACAAACGCTCCGAGCGCGGGTCGCATCAGGGCCTTATGCTGGAAACACGCTCCTACCAGTACTCCAGTGTGAACGAGATCGTCATCGCGGCGAACAAGCATGCCCAGGCCAACGACGGCAAGGCGCTTATCGTCATCCTGGACCACATCACCGATGCCGGCAACCTCGGCGCCATCGCGCGTTCGGCGGAAGTGGTGGGCGCTTCGGGCATCATCATCCCCAACAAGCGCTCTGCCCGCGTTACCGCCGCAACGTACAAAAGCTCTGCCGGCGCCGTTGCGCATATCAAGATCGCCCAGGTGGGTAACATCTCCCAGATCATCGACAGCCTGAAGAAGGAGAACTTCTGGGTTGCCGGCGCTTCCGAGAAGGCTTCCCAGTGCATTTGGGACGCCCCTTTGGCAGGTCGCCTTGCACTGGTAATGGGCAACGAGGGCGAAGGCCTGGCGCGCCTTACCCAAGAGCATTGCGATTTCCTGGTGGCGCTTCCCCAGGCGGGCGAAGTGGGTTCCTTGAACGTGGCGCAGGCTTCCACCGCCTGCATGTACGAGTGGATGAGGCAGTGCAGGGAATAGCTCCCTGACACCCGGTTTCCGCCGATTCGAATCGAGCAATTGCCATGGCTAAAAAACGGAACAAGCTTCTTATCGTCGATGGGTACAACGTGCTGCGCAGCGGCCAGCGCTACGTGCACATGCGCCGTGATGCCGACTACACGCACGACCGCTTCAACAAGGTGCGCGAGTCGCTCATCAGCGATGTTGCGGCGTTTGCCGGCAGCGAGTACAAAGCCATCATCGTCTTCGACGCGGCCGACAATCCCGAATCGGCCGGCAAGTCGGAGCGCATCGGCGGAGTGAAGGTGGTCTTCTCTCCCTATGGCTCTTCCGCCGACAAGGTCATAGAGAAGCTGGCCCATGATGCGCGCGAGAACCGCCTGGAGGTGATGGTGGTTACCAGCGATGCCACCATCCAAGACACGGTGTTCGGCGGCGGCGTCGACCGCATGAGCGCCAACGGCTTCAGCTTGGAAATGGAAGACCTAGGCGACGAGGCAAAGCGTGATCGCACCATCGAGGTGCATCGCCGCGCAACGGTAGCCGACCGTCTTAGCCCCGATGTGCTGGAAAAGCTCAAGGCCATGAGGGACGGCAAATAGCCCTGCGATCTGCTGCTGAGGCCGATGCACTTCGGTTCAGGCGCGCTGCCCTGCCCTTGCGCCCAGGGGTTTGCGGTAATTTCCTGTTTTGCTTGCTCCTTTCCGCGTGCCTGCTATACTGCAAAGGCTGTTTTAATTCACATGCACGGGGGACCTGCGCCCGCCAGTGGCTGCAAAGGCAGTTGCGGGCAAGGGGAAGATCCTGTGCAGAGGCACAACGAATGGAGAAAGAATGTCCAAGATCACTGTACAGACCCTGCTCGACGCAGGCACCCACTTCGGTCATCAGACCCGTCGCTGGAACCCCAAGATGAAGCCCTTCATCTTCGGCAACCGCGGCGACATCTACATCATCGACCTCAAGGAGACCATGTACGGTCTCGACGCTGCCTACACCGCAGTTTCCCGCTGCGCTGAAAAGGGCGGCACCGTGCTGTTCGTAGGCACCAAGAAGCAGGCTCAGGAATCCATCGCCGAGGCTGCAAACCGCTGCGGCATGCCTTACGTCAACGCCCGTTGGCTCGGCGGTATGCTCACCAACTTCACCACCATCCGCTCCCGCGTCCAGCGCATGGAAGAGCTCGAGGGCATGGAAGCAGACGGCCGCATGGCTCTTCTGCCCAAGAAGGAGCAGATCCTGCTGAAGAAGGAGCTCGCCAAGCTGCAGACCAACCTCAACGGCATCCGCAACATGAAGAAGGTCCCCGACATGATCTTCATCATCGACACCAACCGTGAGCAGATCGCCATCCACGAGTCCCATCGCCTGAACATCCCCGTTGTGGGCACGCTCGACACCAACTGCGATCCCGACGACGTCGATTTCGGCATCCCCGCAAACGACGACGCCATCCGCTCCGTGCGCCTGCTCTCCGAGTTCGTGGCAGACGCCGTCATCGCCGGCACCGGTGCTCCGGTCACCGTCGAGGACATGACTGCAGCAGAGGCTCCCGCAGCCGAGGCTGCTCCGGCAGAGGCCGCAGCTCCCGCAGCTGAGTAAGCTCACCAACCCATAGCAGTTTCTCCCTGCCCCTTCGCCGGGGCAGGGTTTTCTATCGAAAGGAATTACCATGGCAGAAATCACCGCAGCTCTCGTCAAGGAACTCCGCGAGATGACCGGCGCTGGCATGATGGAATGCAAGAAGGCCCTCGTAGAGGCTGAAGGCGAGCTGGAGAAGGCCGTCGACGTCCTGCGCACCCGTGGCCTTGCCGCTGTTGCCAAGAAGGCCGGCCGTGCCACCAACGAGGGCACCGTTCTGGCTCTCGTTTCCGAGTGCGGCCATGCAGGCGCCCTTGTCGAGCTCAACTGCGAGACCGACTTCGTTGGCATGAACGACAAGTTCAAGGCCTACGCAGAGAAGATCGCTCAGGCAGTGCTCGCCAACAAGCCCGCCGACCTCGATGCCCTGAAGGCTTCCGAGATCGAGGGTGAAACCGTCGATGCTGTCGTTACCGACGCCATCCACACCCTGGGCGAGAACATCCAGCTTTCCCGCTTCGCTCTTTCCGAGCAGCCCGAAGGCGCTGTTTCCTCCTACATCCACGGCGGCGGCAAGATCGGCGTTCTGGTCGAGTTCAAGCTCGGCGACGCATCCATCGCTTCCAACGACGACTTCAAGAAGTACGGCCGCGACATCGCTATGCAGGTTGCTGCAGCAAGCCCCGTTTCCGCAACCCGCGAGTCCGTCGACCCCGCCGTTGTAGAGCATGAGATGAGCATCTACAAGGCTCAGGCCGCTGAGTCCGGCAAGCCCGAGAACATCCAGGAAAAGATCGCTACCGGTCGTCTGGAGAAGTTCTTCAAGGAGAACTGCCTTACCGAGCAGGCTTTCGTGAAGAACCCCGACCAGTCCGTGAACGACTACACGGCAGAGGTTGCCAAGTCCCTCGGCACCACCATCGAGGTTGTTTCCTTCACCCGCTTCATGCTGGGCGAGTAAACTAACCGCATAAAACGTTCGCAGGCCCTTCCAGAGGTTTTGGGTAGATCCCGCTTCTGGAAGGGCTTGCTGTCATAATAGGGAATAGTGTGCGCAGTCGCGATAGTGTGGGCGCGCAACATCCAGGGGATGGCATCAAGAGATTGGATGCAAGGGTATGTCTGAAGAAGTTATCATCGCCCGCGAAACGGAAAACGTTGCGGGTACGGTACATATCGGCGGTGCGAAGAACTCGGCCCTGAAGCTCATCGCGGCTTCTATGCTCGGCCAGGGCGAAACCACTTTGGGCAACGTGCCCCATATCTCCGACATCGAGATCATGTGCGAGGTGCTGCGCAGCCTTGGCGCCACCGTTGAATGGGGCGATCATTCCCTTGTCATCGACACCAAGGATGCCGAAGGCTACAACACGCCCTATGAGCTGGTGTCGAAGATGCGCGCAAGCATCTCTATCCTGGGGCCGTTGATCGGCCGTTTCGGCCGTGCGCGCGTTGCCATGCCCGGCGGCTGCAAGATCGGTGCCCGCAAGATCGACATGCACCTGAAAGTGCTCGAGGCCATGGGCGTCGAGTTCGAGAACAGCCATGGCTATCTGTATGCATCCACCCCAAACGGCCTGCATGCAGCCGATGTCCTGCTCGAGTTCCCCAGCGTGGGCGCAACCGAGAACATGCTCATGGCCTCGGTGGTTGCCCCTGGTACCTCGGTTATCGACAATGCGGCTCGCGAGCCCGAGATCGTCGACCTTGCCAACATGCTCAATGCCATGGGTGCCCAGGTGGAAGGTGCCGGTTCTCCCACCATCACGGTTAAGGGCGTGCCGTTGTCGCAGATGCATCCCTGCTCCCATACCACCGTGGGCGACCGCATTGAGGCTGGTACGTTCCTTACGGCGGGCGCTTTGCTGGGCGGCCCGGTAACGGTGAAGGGCATCGATCCTTCGTTTCTGCGCATGGCGCTTATGAAGCTCGAGCAGATGGGCTGCGAGGTTTCCACTACCGAAGACTCCATCACCGTTTCCCGCACCCAGCCGCTGCAGGCAACCGATATCCAGACCTTGCCCCACCCGGGCTTCCCTACCGATTTGCAGGCCCAGTTCATGCTGCTTGCCTCATTCGCCCAGGGGAACTCCGTCATTTCCGAGAACATCTTCGAGAACCGCTTCATGTTCGCCAGCGAGCTGAATCGCATGGGCTCGCGCATCACGGTTGAAGGCCATCATGCGCTGGTGCAGGGCGTTTCCCGCCTCGAAGGCGCTCCGGTGTCTTCCCCCGACCTGCGCGGCGGCGCGGCGTTGGTCATTGCCGGCCTTGCCGCAGAAGGCGAAACCATCGTGCATGACATCCACCATATCGATCGCGGTTACGAAGATTATGTCGGCAAGCTGCGCGGCATCGGCGCCAACGTCGAGCGCGTAGAGCTGTAAGGCGGAAACCAATGGGTATCAGGGGGAACAAAGGCTCTCATGGGCGCCATGGCTCCAGCAAGCGCTCGATGCGCCGTAGCGCCGATTGGTCTTCTTCGGTAATAGGCTCCCACGCCTCCGGCGCCCGGTCTCCGCAGCGCGACCCGCGGCGAACGGTTCGCCCCCGCGTTGCGAACCCGCCATCTTCCCGTCGAACGGGGGAGGTCAAGCAACTTCATCTTCAGTCCAGCTCGGCGGCCGAGTACCAGCGAGCCCGCTACGGCTCTGGGCATTCGCGCACGGCTGCTACCATGCGCCGCAGCGATCGCACCAACCGCATCGTTCTCGTGGTTTCCATCATCCTGGTCATCGCCATTGCCTTCGGCTTGGGTACCTGCGCTTATCGCAATTCGCTTACCTCTTCCATGGCGCTCAACGATGATGCGGTAACCGGCCAGCTGGCTTCAGCCAGCACCGATTCGGTAACGTATACGCTTATAACGGGAATAACCGGCGATGGCACTTCGTCCGAGGCCGCCAGCTTCGTCGCCGTGCTCAGGCTCGACCCTCAAGCCGGCACGGCGTCGCTGCTCAACATCCCCAGCAACATCGCCGTTTCGTACAACACCTCTTCCAGTGAAGACGGCAGCATGCTGCGCGATGCGCCCCATGTCAAAGACGAAGGCGAGCTGGTGAAGCAGGTCTCCTCGCTCATCGGCAACGACATCAACCATTACGTTCGCATCACCGACAAGGGCTTCGCTTCCTTGGTCGATTCCCTCGGTGGGCTGAATGTCGAGGTAAGCCAATATGTCGACGACCCAACGGTAGGAACCTCGGTGCTCGATCCGGGTCAGCAGGTTCTTAGCGGCAAGCAGGCCCTTGCCTATGTCAGCGCTAAGAACTACACAACGGGCTTCTCGCAGCGCGCAACGGTCCAGAACGAGGTGTTCTATGCCTTCGCGAACGCCATCGAGGAAAAAGGCGGCCTCGATTTCGCCATGAGCGCCGACACCATCGCCAGCTGCATCAAAACCGACCTCGGCTACGACGATATGTCCAAGATGGCCAAGTCGTTCCAGAGCGCCGAGTTCCATGCGGCTACGGTTCCGGGAAGCCAAACCGGGTCCGGATCGAAAACGTACTGGTCGGTAAGCTCGTCTAAGGCAAGCCAGGTGTACAGCAAGTTCAAGTCTGGCGAAGACATGGACATAACGGTCGATACCAGCGGGGTCAACAAATCGGGCGTCTCGGTTGTGGTGCTCAATGGGGCGGGAGCCGATGGCTACAGCGCCCAGGCAGCTGCGGTGCTCACAGAGGCCGGGTTCAGCATCAGCGATACCGGCAATGCCGAATCGTTCGTCTACGACGAAACCTTGGTCATCTACCGCTCAAGCGAAGACAAGACTGCCGCAGAGGCGGCGGTCCAGGCTCTTGGGGTAGGTCGTGCGGTTTCCGCGGGCGTCTATTACAACCTCACTACCAACCTTCAGGTCGTGGTGGGCAAGGACTGGACCTCGCATGTTTGATCCGGTTGCGTATATCAACGAACCCCGTTGGCGCAGCATGAGCCTGGGGCTCGAACGCATCACCGAGTTGTTGGAACGCCTGGGCAATCCGCAGGACAGCCTGCGCTTCGTCCATGTGGCCGGCACGAACGGCAAGGGGTCTACCTGCGCGTTCGTATCCAGCATCTTGCAGCAAGCGGGCTATCGGGTAGGCCTGTTCACCAGCCCGTATATCGATCATTTCGAGGAGCGCATCCGCGTAGACGGTTCGGAGATCAGCCACGCCGACCTTGTTTCCGTGACGCTTCGTGTGCGCGAGGCTGCCGAGGCCATGGATTCCCATCCCACCGAATTCGAGCTGATGACCGCCGTCGCCTTCGAGCACTTTGCCCGAACCGGATGCGACATCGTCGTATGCGAAGTGGGTCTTGGCGGCAGGCTCGATTCCACCAATGTCATAAGTTCGGTGGATGTGTGCGCCTTCGCCCCCATCTCGTACGACCATTGCGCCATGCTGGGGTCAACCCTCACGCAGATCGCCTCCGAGAAAGCAGGCATCTTGAAGAAGGGCGCTATCGCGGTAAGCGCGCCCCAAGAACCCGAGGTTTGCAAGGTGCTCGATGCCCAGGCCGCCCGGCTCGATGTACCCCTTCGCTACGTTGACGCCTCCTGCATTGCGGGTGAAAACGGGTGCTTCACGTTCGATGGCGTCTCCAACCTGTCCATTCCCCTTCAGGGATCGTACCAGCGTGTCAACGCTTCCCTTGCCGTGCTTGCCTGTCGTGCCCTCGTCGAAAAGGGCTGGAGCATAGATGAAGGTTCGATTCGGCGCGGTCTTGCAAGCGCATCGTGGCCCGGCCGGTTCGAGTTCTTGGGTCGCAACCCCGACGTCGTCATCGATGGGGCCCATAATATCCATGCCGTCCGTGCATTGGCGCGTGAGCTTTCCGCAAGGTACCGATCCGGTTCCATCGTGTTCGCAGTCGGTGTGATGGCCGATAAAGACTACGCGCCCATGTTGGAGCTGCTTGCTCCTTTGGCCAGCTCGTTCGTGTGCTACGAACCCGACAATCCCCGCGCTCTTCCGGCGGGCCAGTTGGCCAGGGCCGTGAGTCATGCCCTGGCTTCGGCGGGGGCTTCGGGCTCTGTAAGCGTGCATGAGGCTCCAACACCGCGCGCTGCGGTATCATGCGCGCGTGAACTGAGCGCAGGCAAGCTTCCCATATGCTTCTGCGGCAGCCTCTATGGCATAGCCGCCGTGAAAGAGGCATGGCTGCACTGACCTCATCTGCGGGTATTCGCCTGTCAACCCAGCCTTCGCCTGTGCGCATTTGGTGGGCATGCCGGGCTGTGCGCATGGCGAACCAAGGAGACGTATATACTTTCTGCCGTTGATAGTATCCCGAAAGGGCTTGGGCGGCGCCAAGTTCTGAACCTGGTCAGGTCCGGGAGGAAGCAGCCATAAGGGGCCTCTGACGAGCGCCCGGGCCTTTTCGGGATACTTTTTCGCCGGTCATGCGACCGGCGAATCTTTTATATAGGCAGTTTTTACATTTGCTTTATATTTCTGTCAGGGAACAGAAAACTGAAAGGGAACCATGGAAATCATCAACTTCATTCTTGGCCTCCTTCACGACCCGCGTGGCGCCATTGCCGGTTGGATCGTTTCCCTTGGTGCGGTTTGGGTCTACACCCCCTTGTTCCTTATCGTGTTCATCGAAACCGGCCTGGTGTTCTTCCCCTTCCTGCCGGGTGATTCCCTGCTGTTTGCCGCTGGCGTGTTCTCGGCCGATGGCGGCGGCCTCAACCTTGCGGCAACGCTCATCGTGTTCTACGCGGCAGCTATCCTGGGCAACACCTCCAACTATTGGATAGCCCGATTCTTCGGCTCCCGCATCATCGACTCCGGGAAGATCAAATCGCTTACGCCCGAGCGAATGGCGAAGCTCGACCATTTCTTCGAGAAGTTCGGCGGGCTCACTATCGTCATCACGCGCTTCATGCCCTTCTTCCGCACGTTTGCGCCGTTCATTGCGGGTACCGGCCATATGAATTTCGGCAAGTTCACGTTGTTCAATGCCATCGGCGGCATTTCTTGGGTGTCGCTGTTCGTGCTGGTGGGCTACTTCTTCGGCGGAGTGCCTTTTGTCCAAGCCCACTTCGAGGTCATCGTCCTCGGCATCGTCGCTGTTTCCGTTGCTCCTGCGATCATCGGCGCGGTAAAGGCCGCGCTCTCCTCGCGCAAAAGCGGCAAGAAGGAATTCGAGGTGGCAGCCGCTGCCGATGCCGAGCGCATCACCCGCGCAAAGCACGCCCGCTCCGACGAAGGCGCCCCGCTCGAATAGGTTCGTCTAAAATACCTACTCGGGTTCTTTACTGTTCTTACATCTGCGAAGATGCTTGTGTTCGAAGGCTCGAGCGCTCCTCGGCCTTCATATAAGGAGGCTCGGCGATGGAAGCCCTGTACCGCAAATACCGTCCTTCGACGTTTTCCGACGTCGTGGGCCAGGAGCATATCGAGCGCACGCTGAAGAACGCCATCGATCAGGGCAAGGTTTCCCATGCCTACTTGTTCTGCGGCCCTCGTGGCACGGGCAAAACCACCACGGCCCGAATCCTTGCGAAGGCGCTGCTCTGCAAAAACGGCCCCACTACCGAGCCCGATGGCACCTGCGAGGAATGCCAGGCCATAGCCCAAGGTACCCATCCCGACGTCTACGAGCTCGACGCGGCAAGCCGCACCGGCGTCGAAAACGTGCGCGAAGAGATCATCAGCCGCGTAAGCTATGCCCCAACGCGCGGCAAATGGAAGGTCTACATCATCGACGAGGTGCACATGCTCTCGACCGCGGCCTTCAATGCCCTGCTGAAAACCATCGAAGAGCCGCCGGGCCACGTTGCCTTCATCTTGTGCACCACCGACCCGCAGAAGGTCCCTGAAACCATCCAGTCGCGCTGCCAGCGCTTCGACTTCCATCGCATCTCCATCGAGTCCATCGTCTCCCGCTTGGGATCGGTCTGCGTTGGGGAAGGCGTCGAGTTCGAGCCCGAGGCCCTCGAGCTTATCGCTCACCGCGCAGAAGGCGGAATGCGCAATGCGCTCACCACGCTCGAGCAGCTCATCGCCTTCGATGCCGGCAAGGTAACGCTTGCCGGCGCGCAGAACCTGCTAGGCGCCCTCGACGATACCGATCTGTCGGAAATCGTCGAGGCTATCGGCAGGCGGGACGCCGTTGCCTGCTTCAACTGGCTGGCCAATTATGTTGAAACCGGTGCCGATCTTGCCCAGTTCGTGCAGGATCTGGCCGAATATGTCCGCACCATGTACCTGCTTTCCATGGCGGGCCTCGAAGTGGAGCTTCAAATCAGCAACGCCGCCCGCAAGGCCATGGAAGGGCAGCTGCCCCTTTTCGGGCAAGATCGGCTTGCGCGCATGCTCACGGTTCTGGGGGATGTTTCCCGGGAGCTGCGCACGGCCAGCAACCCCCGTCTTGTTTTCGAGATCGCCCTCACAAGGCTTGTCCGCCCCGAATCTGATTTAACGCTCCAGGCCCTGGCGGAACGGGTGGAGGAATTGGA
>CAVDWN010000034.1:0-9913 GCA_963612535.1 Sphaerochaetaceae bacterium | reverse complement strand
GGTAAGCCCCTGCGAATACAGCTGGAAATGGCAAATGAGCCCCACCGCGAAGCACGCAACAAGAAGTTTTGCATTCGCTTTGAACCAATCGCCAACTGCAGATGCGGCTACGCTTAACCTATCCATCATGTTCAATACTGCCCTTTTGCTCCCCAACCATGGGCGCCAACCATAACGGCTGCACCCTGAAACAAATACGATTTAGACAGTACTCTTGCGATGTATTCCAGGCAAGGATCGGGAGCCTCAGCTTAATCCGCCATCAAGCCTTGCACACAATGGCTCATCGTCTGGAGTGGGGGTTCGTTTTGTCCAGGATCGCAAGCCATCGATATGCTCGTAAAGATCAGATCTTACCCCTTGCCACATTGGATCAAGAATGAAGTCTATGCCCTCACGACGAGCATGTTTTGCGGCTGGAACAAAATCGCTATCACCAGCGATCAGTACAATTTGGGAAGCCTGCTTCCTGTATGCCATAGAGGCAATATCCAGCCCGATGCGCATATCAACGCCCTTTTGCACGAGATCAAGCTCGAAGTCGCATTCGGCCAAATCGTTAATGGAGATATCGCCCCGCATCAGCTTCTTGAGAGGTTTCGGCTTGATCCGATACCCAGACTCTCCTTCCTGAAGCTTGCCCATTCGCAAAGCAACCTTGCGCTTGCTCTTCAATGCCTCGAAGAAATCGTTGGCCCACGAATAAGTCGCGCTCTTTTTCAGGCAAACAGACTTCTTGAGAAAGGGGTGGTAGACGTTGCCCTGCATCGGTGGGCAATCGTAGTAAAAGATACGATACAAGTCATTATGATAAGTGCCATCAGGAGCATCTACGTGTCTTTTGCAATATTCAATAAGCTCTTCAGCTCTTGCTTGCGGGCCCTTGTCGCCAAATAGGTGGTACGCCCTACGGCGATAGAAGGCCCCATCGACCAATATGGCAACCTTTTCGCAGGACCCCATGCTATCCCCTCTCAGGAAAAACAAAATCCCCCCGGTTTCGAACATTCCCTGATGCCGGGAGGTCTACTTCCAGGGGGTCACTTAAACATGGACGAGTACGAGACGAGACGGCTACGTATTTGTCAATGCATCTAAAATCATACAAGCCAAGCTTCGGTGCGTCAAACCGACCTATTGCCAAAACCGGCCTGCCCCATATGATTGGCGGCAAATGGGGACTATTCCGCGCAGGCCGTTCTGGCGGAGATGCTCGGGAATCTAGAGCACCTCCGGCTTTTGGGCACATACTTGAGCAACCGCACTTACCGTGTTCGCAGTAAGGAGCCCGTGTTGATCGATTACAGAAATCCTTATACACCGGGAACCGAAACCATGCCAAAGTACCTTGCCGGGCGCAAGCTGCTTCTTGAATCGGCGCGACTGTCCATCAAGTTGATTGCCGATGGTTACCAAGCGCGCCCGATTGCCTATTACGGCATGATTGCCGCACTCCACCGCTGCTCACGGCTCAATTTGCCTGTGATTGTTTTCTGCGCCGGGCTTCCCAAGCTCCTTAAGTCGATGAGCGAAGCGAAAACGTACAGCGAGCGCCTTTTCGAGTTCGTTAAGGTTGGCTCCCTCTCCAACGACGCCGCACGTAAGGCAATCGAAGAACCCGCCGGCAGGGGCGGCGGATAAAATCCGCCCAGGGACAGGAGCACTATAGCGCAC
Organism: Sphaerochaetaceae bacterium; assembly: GCA_963612535.1. GTDB lineage: Bacteria > Actinomycetota > Coriobacteriia > Coriobacteriales > Eggerthellaceae > Anaerotardibacter. The sequence continues at coordinate 8,239 of CAVDWN010000034.1, read as the reverse complement.
CTGTCTTAGTCGTCAGACCGTCGGAACCCTTCCCTTTGAACACGAGCCATAAAAAGAAGGGCAAACCGTAGACGAGGTAAAGAAAATAACGCAGCAGCATCGTGGGCCCAAACGGATTCGAGAGGACAAGAAGAAACACTGGTGCCCGAATAAACACGCTCGGTTTCTTAATTGCGGCAATGGTCGCCACTATCAAGGCAACCACATACGCTGGAGGCGTCGGCAGCCAAGGCGGGCGGGTCGCGGCGAAGCTCGAGGAGATGAGACTCAAGGAGGCGGCCAAGGTCGTCCGCGGGGGCTGCCTGGAGACGCTCACCTACATGGAGTTCCCGCTGCGGCATTGGACAAGTATCCGCACCCGCATTTTCGAATACTGGCACAGATAGATGGATGGGCTTGGGGCCTGCCGAAAAGTCTACTTGTCACCATGCTGATACCCAAAAACAGATATGGCTAAATAAGGAGTGGGACCACATCTCTATCGAATTCGGCCTCTGTAACAGTTCTCATGTCTTTAAGGCAAAAGCCGTACAAACCGTTTAGGCCGTAGGGTACAAATGACCTGTTGGCCTTCTGGCTGACTGCATTAGCTATCTTGATCCTAGAATTCTCCGAAGAAACAGACTTGTCGACTCCGTTTATGGATTTATTTTTATGCTCGTTATAGACAAGAACAAATACAACTTCGCTTCTTGATAGAGAGGGACCAATATCTAACAAATCATAGAGAATTACGAGCGAATCGTATATCTTCTGTCGAATTTCCAATCCTTTTCTCGGAATAGAAAGGTCTCCATTTTTGAACTCGATCAAATAAATGTCACCATTTATTGAGGAAGACAGGGCATCCACGGATTTAGGCTGCTCCGAGACTCCCAGCACATCAGAATACCTGGCTTTAACCCTATCAAAATCGTAAACACTTAAATTTGATTCCGTCATATAGTGCTTCGCTTTTGGCACACTGTCATCCAACGATGTATCCCTCAGTGAAGACATGCACCACCGATACTCTTCACCAAGCGCTATACGGTTCATGAGTACATCTCATCCTCAAGGATCTGGAACGGGCGGGCTAGCATAGAATAAACTTGCTCTAGTTCGCCAGTCACATCGATAACCTCAGACGAACCTCCCTCATTGTTCTTTGCAAGATAATAGCGACAGCACGACTCTATTCCATGTTTTTCGGAATAGACCTCCAGCGCATTAAGGAAATACGGGCTATGGGTCGTTAGCAATATATGCATTCCAAACTTTTTCTGGAGAAGAACAATTAGCTCGGCAAAAAGCAGCTGCCACTCCGGGTGCAGATGAATTTCGGGTTCATCGAGAATGATAGTTCCGTTCTCCTTCAGGACGCCATTCTGAAGGAGGCGCTTCACGATAACGAAGGTCTTGAGCCCTGCAGATAAATTACCCATTTGAAGGGCATCCGAAGAACCAGGCTCAACATAGCCCAGACGAAAACCCTTCTGAACCACATCACCGGCGCATACACTATTCAGGAGGCTCTCAACAGCGGATAGCTTGTTAGAAACGATAATCTCATCGTATACATTTTGATGCCGCGTTCTCCCGCCAAGATACTGCACTAGCTTTCCCCGGTGATCAACCGCACCATCCATCGGATATCTCCTGATGATCATCGGTTCGTCTATCGCAAATGGATCATCTAGGTATATCGCACTGGCCCCTAGATGAAAAATATTCGTCATAGCCTTAACCGCATTGGATTCAATCTCGATATCAGCTCTCTCTCCTTGAATCTCGAGAGAGATAATGCCGGATCCGTCAGTGTAGATATTGTTAACTTGCGAACCAAATTCCGCCTCGAGCCATTTAGTCATACATGCTTTAAGCGCCTCTTCGTCAGATATCTCAAGTCTTTTCCGGATTAGGGAAATCGATTCCGACAGAGAAGCCTCATCGACAGGAAAACCCGAATCTGTGAATTCATTTCTGACAAGATTCTCAAGGTCGGATACGGAAGAGACCCCCGAACGAACTATCTGCTTTGCAACCCTCTCGCCAAGGGAGCACCATTCCAGCCCGATGTCAGAAGCACGACGCAACGGAGTCAATGCTGTTTCCATGCTTCTCTCTTTGCTGCTCTCTACCTGCTTCTCGGGATCATGGAATCCGTTAAAGACAGCGAACAAAGCTTTGCCGAGGGTACTTTTCCCGGTATTATTTTCACCCGCAACAACAGTGATGCCAGCAATATTAATTTCAGCGGATTTTAACTTCCCAATATTGTGCACGGATAGCTTCATCATTCCTCCATGGCTGAAGCTGCAATATAAATAGATGAATTTTATCATATAGAAGCGGATCGCCGCTTTTTATCTGCAATATACTTCGGTAACGGAACGAGCACTTTGGCACGGTTAATTTGCAAGTTCATCCGAACACTTTGATTTGATTCTCGAACTCATCCGGACGCGTCCGGATGAGTTCGAGAATTCCTTTCTGGAGGCGAGGGCCGAAGGCCCTACCGAGAGAAAGGAGAAGACATGAAGAGGAGCAAGCCGAAGGCGTACCGCAGGCCAAGCGCGCCGCGATCGAGAGGGGCCTGGACAAGCGCAATGACACAGGTCATCGTTTGGGGCTTTTAACAATTGTCACTTACTGCGCGAACAGTAAGCGACTGCACCTGCGAGAGCCGACGCCATCGGAGACAGCAAGTCGCCGCAACGCTAAAGACCCTCGAGGCTCGCGCCATGGGCGGCCATGAATAAAAAACAGCGGCATCCGAAGCAAACTCGACAAAGACGCCACCGCTCCACTATGTCACAGCACCAAAATGGCAAGCCCCTTATCGAAGCGCCCAGTACGATACGAGCAAAAATGGCACAAAGCAAAGAATGAAATAGACGACAAACGGAACCCCAACAGAAGAAACAATGATTGAGCAAGCGATCAGAGCGACTACAGAGATGAGACAGCTAGCCACTAAAGCCACTATTCCAACAACACGATTGCCCATGTTTTCTCTTTCTTGTAAAAAAGACGATATGCCCGACTTGCAGGAAGGGTAGGTATCCGCTGCGCCAAGCCCCATCTTTATCTTCTTTATGTCCCGTCTTTTAACGCTCTCCAACCATATCAACCCCAAGAAGACAATAAAAACAAATGTTAAGGAAAAGCAGACATACCCTAGGTCGGCCATTAAGTACTGCGTTAAAGATACAGCCTCATTGTTCACGCTATTTGCAACCCCAACAACAAGCCAAAACAAAAGGGGGGTCACCACAAAGAACAAAATGAGCAGCAAAAAGAATTTCGTGGTTGAATGCATAGACCCATCGCTAAATTTCCACAGTTCATTAGAAATTAGCCAATTCGTAAGTCTCTTCTTCTCTTTGCAGCCCTCGGGAATTATTTCGATAACATCAAGTACGTTGTAGGGTGTTTTGTCTCGGGAGATCCGCGCCGCAAAGGGCCCTGAAACGATTGTCGCTAGTGCGGTTATGCAAGCAGCAATTATTGTTACCATAGCGCCCTAAATCCCCAAATACTTTTTCCAGTACTCAACGGAAGTCATCTCGGGGCGGGCTTCAGCGTATTCCTTGTGCAGGCGCTTTGAGCTGGCTTTGAACAGCTTCAGATCACGTTTATAGCGCTTCTGGATTTCCCTATATCGGGCAACATCGCGGTGCCTTACTGCCCCCTTGCGGTTATACCAGTCCACTACGAGAATCGTGCCATGATTGCGAATCGTGCCAGCAGGATAGACGCCTCCCGCTGCCGAGATAACGGCAATGCCGCCCTTCTCCTTGAAGAGGGGTGCCTTCTGGCCGTTCCATGAAACAAAGTCAACCAAACGATCGCCCAATGCACGCGGCGAATTCTCGTTAATCTTCTGCCTGGTAAGCGACCAGAGGTCGAAGCCCTTCAGCGCGGGGTCTTTCTGCAGCTCATCGAAGGGAAGCATTTTCTCATTTTTGCGATTTGCCGCCATGAAGCATTCTTCGGCAACCTTGCCCTTGATGAACGAAGGGCCTTTAAGGAAGTCCTCGAAGCCATCGAGTATAAGTTCGGCATTCTGGTAGCCATACTTTTTAAGCTCCGTACGAAGCGCATCATACATGTAGGCAAGCATCTCTTTGTCGGAGGAGATGCCAGTAGTGGCGTTAGCGATGAAGCCATTGCGGACGGTCTGGTACCGCTCTACGGCGGGGTTGTAGCGAACATGGAAAGCCAAATGCCAAATGCCAATACCGTTCATGGTCATAAAGTGCTTCGGCTTACAGCGCAAACCATACTCAACGTCGTCGTAGCGAACAAAATACGGAAGCGGTAAGCCGTTTTTCTTGATGGTTTCAACAGGAATGCAGCAATACCACCATGCCGCATAACGCCTGCTAAGCTGACGCTCGGTCGGGATGCTATCCTCGTTGAACACCAGGTCGGCAATCTCGGTAAGGCGAATACGGGGCTTTATCGACTGGCAGCAAGCATCAAGAAAGGCTGCCGTATCCTCCCATTGGTCTTCGACGATCTGGTAGTCAAGCATCGCGCCACTCACAAAGGCGTCTTTATATTCATCATTCACGATGCGTAGCAAGTTATACGTGCGTTTAATGCTTTCTGGCGAGACAGCGACATCGTCATCCATTAGCAGAACATGTGTAGCAGGCGTTTCTTGCTCCATCGCCTGAATCATGCCGCGCGCAAAACCACCGGCCCCACCCACATTGTCGTTAGGGTAAACGGTAACTCCGTCGCCATTCAGTTTCGCGCAATCCAGCGTTCGGCCATTATCTATAACATGCATATGGAAATGGCTGGAAATCTCATCGTCGGAGCCAAGAATATCCTTCTTGACAGATGCAATGTTGGCCTCGATATACGATTCCTTTTTGAAGGTAGTCGTTGCCAATGCAAGGTTGACCTCATTTAACGGATGGTCAACTTCGAGCGAGTAGAAACAGTTGCGGATGCACACAGGACCATCGGTTTCGATAGCGAACGACATGAGCACAGCATCAGATTCAACAAGCAAATCAACGTCAACAGGAACCCAATCGTCACCCGCAGGAACCTCAATATCGGTCCCCTGCACAACCTCTGATTCCATCGAAAAAGAGGTTGCTTTCATCTGGCGAAGAACGCACTTCGAACCCTTAACCTCGATATGAAGCGAAAAGGACGTTGCACTTGCATACTGCTTCAGCTTTCCGACCGATAGGGCATTGAAATACGTGGTGAAATCGAACAGGCCTTTTGAATAGAGCAGCCACTCGCTTTCCGTTTCATCGAAAACAATTGGTGCCGTAGCGCGACAATACAAAGTCGGATTTTGGACAGCCCTCTTAGTGTTTTCAAGGATCACATTAGAAAATTTCATAAAACCTTCCTTCAGCTTCCTGCGCTTCCCGAAAGTGCCCCGTAGTTATCGTTTGACCGCACTAAAAAAGACATTATGACTTTTCAACCTTGTCCAAGGCACCAGCCGATAACAGAATAGGAGCCGAATAGAATAAGGGGATCGAATACCAATACAAAACCATCGGACCCACAAGACATGAAGCAAATACCATCGCAGGGAGAATAAACGAAAACGCAACTGGCGTATTTTTTCTTCGTAGCGTATAGCAAAAGCCGATAAGAGGAAGCCAGAAGCACCATAGCCCGTACGATACCGGAAGACAAAGATCAAGCTGAAGTGAGGCCCAATCGACTGCATAAGAGCGGACCTGCACCGCAAAAGGGTCCTTTTCTACGTTGAGAAAAGATAGAAACGAATCGGCTTCCTCAATTCCTCCAGCGAAATAATTCGCCCAGATCTTCATATGGTCAGGACTAAACACATCGTTGTCGAGATCATAGCCAAAAGCTATCTGCCGACACGGATCAAACCAGCCACCCAGCTGATCGGAAAGAGCTCCCGCATAAACCAAAGGATATTGCAGCCCCAGCGAAAACCAAGCCTCAAGGTACGCGATTAAATCCGAATAGTCGGCCCCTGCAACAGTCTGGGAAGCAGCTTCATCAGCACGTGAAGAGTTATACAGCCTTGCCGTACCATCACAATATATATACCTTGATAGACAATCGTAAGTCTGCTGATCGACGAATAGTCCCCCATGCAAAACCCTAGCCGTCTGCTGCAATGGAAGAATGACAAAAATTCCACCCGCAGAACCGGCAGACGGAGAAGCCTCTGGGGCGTCATTCTTCATCGTCGACGGCAAGAAAACGCTGCCAACGCAATAAGAGAGAATCAGGGCAGTTGCAAAAACAAGCGAAACACGCCGACGATTGCGCCTAAGATAAACCACACCCACCACGAAGGAGAATAACAGAACGTACAGCATGGTTTTTTTACTTATCGAACAAAGTAAGGCTATGAAAATAAAAGCTAGAACAAATTTTCGGTCTTTCAAAGCTTCACCTTGAGTTCTGAAAACCTCAACAAAAAAAACGACAAGAAGAAGATAAATCCAGCCATTCAACCCGTCTTTCGACATGCTCGTTGCCGAAAGAGGAAATATCACCACCACAGACACAAGCACAAGGGAAAAATACACAACGAGATCAGGCACTCCGTTTTTATGCATGTAGCACAAAGCAAAAGCGAAACAGGCAGCAGAAACAACTGCCTGAAAAATGCAATATATAAAAAGTCCCAGGGATCTATCACCCAGAAAATCGCCGAAGTGCCAAAACAGGCCAAAACACCACGTGTCAAAAAGTGGGTTACCGTCAGAGTACGGCTCAACAGAATAAGTTTGAAACAACTGCCGAACGCTATCGTCCCTCATCATTCCTGGATAATTTGCAAAAATCCAAGGACTCCAGCAAGCAACTATGAATACGAAGTAAGGAGCGAACCTTCTCTTTGCAAGATCCGCAAAGCTAGCTCCTTGAAAACTCGCTTTCCCTTTGTCCAAGAGACGATACAAGAGCATGACAAGCAGATACGCAGCCAAAAGCGAGACGATCAGAATTAAAAACGAAATCGCAGCATTCTGAGCTGTAGAAAGAAAAAAGCTGGCAGACCCACCATATTTATAGGAAAGCCCCAACACGACCGAGCAGGCAATCATAAATGCAGGAAAAAAAACGTAAAAATCAAACCGCATTTTCATTTCTCTACGCAACACGACCCTTTCTTCAACCACTATATACAGCAATCACATTGGCATTCAGCGAGCTCATCGCAGAAACCTGCTATTCAGGTACTCCGCCAGCTCCACTTCCCAGTCGCGCGGCGTGAAACCGGCGGCCTCGAGCTTGGAAAGGTCAAGAGCGGAGTGGTGCGGGCGCGGGGCGATGGGGCCCTGGGCGCTGGCGTAGTAGGCAGCGGTCGAGACGGGCACAACCTTGTCGCCGTTGCCGTTCTTGGCATCGAAGCAGGCTTTCGCGATGTCGGCCCAGCTCTTCACGGCGCCCGAGCCGGTCATGTTGTAGGTGCCGTAAGGGGCGCCCATGTCCAGCACGTGGAAGACGGCGGCGGCCATCTGGTCGGTGAAGGTCAGGCGGCCCAGCTGGTCGTCGACGACGGTGACCTTCTCAAGGTCGCCGGCGGCCACCTTGTCGGAGAGCATGCACATGGTCTTGGCGAAGTTGTTGCCGTCGCCGATCACCCAGCTGCTGCGCAGGATGTAGTGCTTCGGGCAGCCGCCCACGGCCAGGTCGCCGGCGGCCTTGGACTGGCCGTAGACGGAGACGGGGCTCAGGGCCTCGTCCTCGGAGTGCACCTCGGCGGTGCCGTCGAAGACGTAGTCGCTGGAGATGTGCACCAGCGTGATGCCGTGCTCGGCGCAGGTGCGGGCGAGAAGGGCGGGGCCGGTGGCGTTGGCGGCCCAGCAGGCCACGCGGCCGCCCGGGGTCTCGGCGCGGTCCACGGCGGTGTAGGCACCGCAGTTCACCACAGCGCCGTACAGGTCCCAGTCGTACTTGGAGTACTCGTCGGGGTTGCTCATGTCGAAGGTGTCGATGTCGCAGAAGTCGAAAGTGGCAATACGGCCGGTATCCTCGGCGAGCTTCCTCACGGCGCGGCCCAGCTGGCCGTTGCAGCCGGTGACGAGCGTGCGCTTAGGCGCCATGGGGACGACGTCGGCGAGCATCGGGTGGTTCTTGTCGGCCTCGCTGACGGTGGCCTGGTCCAGAGGGATGGGCCACTCGATGGCCAGCTCCGGATCGGCCAGGTTCACGAAGGTGTAGGTCTTCTTCAGCTCGGCCGACCAGTGGGCGTTCACCAGGTAGGTGTAGGCGGTGCCGTCCTCCA
>CAVDWN010000033.1:0-9942 GCA_963612535.1 Sphaerochaetaceae bacterium | reverse complement strand
GGTCTACCGAAAAGCTTGCAATACGTTCCATGGGTCTCCTATCCGTTGGATATCAATAATCTAGGCCCTGTTAGACCAGAATTGACATGCACGGAGTCTCTCCAGTAAACCTCGCGGATACCCAATTCAGCTAGCAATACAAAAGGTAGAACTCGCTATGGATTCAAGGGCTCATCCTTGTATGTCAGTCTTGGTCTAACTGGGCTATATTCTACGGCAATGAAATGGCCCCACGCGCTGTGCGTGAGGCCATAGTGTTCATCCGCGGGGGATCGCACCTGCAGGGGGTGCGTGACCCTGGTGCTCCATTAACTTATGCGAGTTCTTCGTGCACGAATCACTTCGCAGGATCCTTCTGAGCTGAGGAAGGTGCGAGGGCTACGCAGCAGCCTTCTTCATCGCCCGTTTGGCCTTCAGGTTTTCCAGGTGGTTCACTATCACCGCAGCAGACTGATCGCCGGTGATGTTCACGGTGGTGCGCATCATGTCCAGGATGCGATCGACGCCGGCCACAAGGGCAATTCCCTCTACCGGCAAACCGACCGACTGCAGCACCATCGCCAGCATGATCATGCCGGAGCTCGGAACGCCAGCGGTGCCGATGGAGGCAAGCACTGCGGTAAGGATGATGGTTACCTGTTGGCCGATGGTGAGGTCGATGCCGAAAACCTGGGCAATGAAAACGGCACATACGCCCTGATAGATTGCCGTACCGTCCATATTGATGGTGGCGCCGAGCGGCAGTACGAAGCTCGAAACCTCGTTGGACACCCCAAGCTTCTTCGAGCATTCCATGTTCACCGGCAGGGTTCCCACTGAAGAGGCGGATGCGAAGGCGAAGGCCATGGCGGGCATCTGCTTCTTGAAGAAGGTGATCGGGCTCATCTTCGCAAGCAGCTTCACCAGGCCCGAATAGACCAGCACCATATGGATGATCATTGCCAGGTAGGCCACAACGATAAGCTGTAGCAGGGGCAGTAGAACGTCGGGGCCGTTGGATGCTACGACCGGCGTGATAAGTCCGAACACGCCGATAGGTGCAAGGCTGATGATGAACTGCATGATCTTGATGCAGACCTCGCTCATACCATTGACGAAGTCGGCCACGGGCTTTGCCTTCTTGCCGGCAGCCAAGATGCCGAAACCGAAGAACAGCGCGATGACGATAACCTGCAGCATGTTGGCTTCCGACATGGGCTGGATGAAGTTGGAGGGGAAGATGTTCACCAGCGTGTCGATGAAGGAGGGCTGTTCTTTTGCCTCGTAGGTCAGGCCCTCGGTGCTCAGGTTCGCGGCCGATCCGACATTGAATACGTTCGCAACCACCAACCCGATGGTAATCGCGCAAGCAGTGGTGAGCAGGTAGTACACGATGGTTTTGCCCCCGATGGAGCCAACCTTCTTGATGTCGGATAGCGATATCACGCCAGCCACCATGGTGAAGATGACCAGGGGCACTACGATCATCTTGATAAGGTTAAGGAAGATGGTGCCAAAGGGCTTGATGTAGGTTGTGGCGATATCGGGGCTCGCCTGAAGCGCAAGGCCGGCAAGTATGCCCAACACCAAGGCGATCATGATCCAAGTGGTAAGCGAGAGCTTTTTGTACCAGGGAAGCCGCGCATTGCTCTCGTTGATCTCTGCGGCAGCTTGCTCCAGATCATCCTTGGCTTCTTTTCCAAGTTCAGACAATTGGGACATGGATGCTCCATTCGATGGGTGCAGTGAATGGCTGCTGTGCAGATCATTCCGTTAGCAGCCAAACGTGAATTCTAAACGAAATGACAACTCTTGGGTAAAAGTTGGCCGTCTAAGGCTCTTGATTTCGGCAGATTGAAACACGTAACCCACCCAAAGCCTGCCGTAGCAGGTTTCGGGTGGGTTCCGAGCGGTGTTGCCGTCTTGGCTAGTTTGCGCGTCTGTTGGCAGCTGCTTATTCGGTAAGGGCTGCTTCGAGTTCGTTTACACGCTGGCGGATGGCGGCGCCCTCATCGGTGTCTTCGACAGTGGGCATCGACGCTTGTTCGCGTATTGCGGTGACGACTGCCTTCAACTCAGCGTTTTCCTTCAAAACGGCTTCTTTGCCGGCAAAGGGCTCAAGCGTTTCCAGCCGCATGCCATCCAGGTCGGATACCAGGGCCAGCCCGCCTATTCCCGTGGTTTTGCGGTAGGCGGAAGACATCCCGCCATCGACAACGATCACTTTTCCGTTGCACTTGATGGGGTCTTCGCCGTCTTTCACCTTCACGGGAACATGCCCGCAAACTATATAGGCATGTTGCGGGTCCATGCCGAAATCCTCGAAGATGGCGTTTACGGTATCTTCATCTTCATACAGCTTGTAGAAGGGGTTCTTCACCTCTTTACGCGCTTCTTTTTCGGCGATCAGGTACAGCTCGAAAGTGGCCATCTTGCTCTTTGCGAACAAGGGCGATGCGTCGCCGAGCCAAAGGTACCAAAGCAGGTCGCAACCCTTTTTCTTTTTCTCGGGGTCGGTGGCGCTGAACGCATCGCGAACGTAGGTGTCCACTGCATCGAACAGCGCTTTGCCTTTCAGCTTGTTCCCGTACAGGTTGGCTTCCTTCAGCGATCCATCTTCGTTCAACGGAACGCACGCATGGAACATCAAAGCGTTGTTCTGGATCTTGTAAAGGCTTCCCTTCTGAAGGAACAGGTTCATATGGCGCTGAAGCTTCTTGCTGTTCATGAACGAGCGCTCCAGGCTGGCCATCGCACTCTCTTCTTCGGGTGTAAGGGCGTAAGGGTCTTTCGGGTCAACGGTGGGGAACACGGTGTCGGTAAGGGCGTATTCGGTTCCGTCAACTTCAATCGTGTTTGCTTGCCAATCGATGCGGTGCAGGAGCTTCCGGTCTTCCAGGCCAAATGAGGGGTTCTCGTCGATGAGCTTTGCTTCCACTTTGAACTGAAGGATTGCCATTGCCTTTTGGATCTTGATGTTCAGCTCAAGCTCTTCCGCCGGCAAATCGGGGTTGCCCTTCAGCCCGAAGGCAACGCAGGGGTCATCCTTGTATGCACTCAGAGCGAAGCTTGCAAGGGGGTGAAGGTCGATGCCGTATGCGTCGGTGAGGATGGATAGATTGCCGTAACGGGCGCAGTTGCGAACAACGTGGGCGATACAGCCGCGTTGCCCTAGGGCGGCGCCCATCCATACCACGTCGTGGTTGCCCCACTGGATGTCAATTGCGGGGTTCGAAGAAACCTCTTCCATTACCAAGTCGGGGTGTGGGCCTCTGTCGTATACATCACCGACCAGGTGAATCTGCCCAGCGCAAACTGCTCTTATTGCACCGCAAAAAGCAACAATTACCGATTCTGCGCTTGGGGAAGAGGCAATATTCGAGGCTGCGGCGTCAAGGCTCTCGGCGTTCAGTCCTAGAAGCTCGGTGGCAACTGCCCGATAGGGCAGAGGCATAGCTTCCAGCATGTCGATGTGAGAGGAGTTATTCCCTGCTTCTTCGAGCACCGATACAAGGCAGGTGAGCAGCGTTTGGTAAAGGACGGCTTTGTCGGCAGATTTCTCTGCTAGCAAAGGAAGCTTTTCCTCTGGGTAGTAGATAACCCCAAGCAGCTCTTCTTCTGGGATGGCGCAAGGATAACCCTGCAAAGCCTTGCGCACCAATGGTCGGATAGAGCCGCAAGCGCTTCGAACTAAATGATTGAACGTCTCGAATTCGCCATGTACATCCGAAAGGTAGATCTCGCGTGGCCTCGGTAAGCCGAGCTTGGCCTCGTCGAGTGCGATTTGGGCTTCTACCTCTTCTTTTGATAGGCGGGTTTGCGTATCCGTCTCAAGATTGCTGCAGATATCGGGCATAATCTATCCTCCTGGCTGTAGGCGAGGTGTTGCGATTATTCTAGCGGATAGCCCGATTGCGAAACTGCCTTTTAGCACACTAAAGCACGACCGTGCTGGAGCCGGCGGTTTCAGCTGCAATTGACCGATGGGACCTTGCTTACTGCAAAGGCTCTGTTAAGCCACGACTGAGATACGGGGCTGAGTGCTTGATCATTGCCCCCGTACCTCGTATCGCTAACCGAATGGCGTATCCACGAGGTTAGCAGGAGCAACAGGGCGCATGTGCATCCGGGCCTAACAAAGCTATTGCAAAAGCTTTGTTAGGCCATGCTAGGATGACGTGGCTTGCGATTGACGCGAAGCGGCGGATCGCATAGCAAGCAACCAATGTCCAACCGCATAAGCAGATTCGCAACGGGAATATGATGAGGGAAAGCCCTTATGTTTGTTGGCGAGCTAGCCGTGAGCACCCAAAGGCACCCGATGCTCTTTATGCCGGAAACGACAGCCTAACTGCGCTATTGGCAGCCGCGGTGTTTCGGTGCGCATGGGGCAGGGCTATAGGCAAAACGATGTTGCCAAGCTCCTCATTGCCATGGGCGAACGCCTCAAGCTGACCAAAGGCTTTGAGCACCGGAATTGCCCGGCGATAGAATTCTTTTCCAAGGGATGTCGGTACGGTTCCCTGATTGGTTCGCACAAAGAGCGAATCCGGGAACTCTTGTTCCAAGTCGCTAATGGACTTGGACACTGCCTGGACAGTGACGTCTCGTTTTTTTGCAGCTTTCGAAAAGCTGTGGCTTTCGTACACCGAGACGAAGTACTTAAGTTGATTGATATTCATTTTTCCAACCTTTTTGGCGGGATAACGAGCTAAGCCGCTGTTATCGAGCCCTTCTGATGTGCCATTACGTAAGCTTGCATGCTGCTAATAGATTAAACGGATAACCCCATTTCGGTCAACATTTTTTTGAAGATGTTACCGTTTACTGCATTCGATTTGCCGCAATGCATGCCCAGTCTGAAATGAACGTGTTCTAACTGAATCTTTTTGGGGTTACACTGGTGCTATGGGGGTTCCGCATAGGTGCGGATCATAGACATAAGGAGGGGTTGGCCATGTGTGCTAATCGATTTGTCCTGAACAACGTTTCTTACCACGGTTCAGGAGCCATTAAGGAGATCCCGGGCGAAGTTCAGCGTAGGGGGTTGAAGAAGGTATTCGTCTGCTCGGATCCCGACTTGGTTGGGTTCGGCGTTGTTGCCAAGGTTACCGATGAGTTGGATGCTGCCGGCATTCCTTGGGTTTTGTTCGACAAGATCAAGCCCAATCCGACTATCCAGAACGTCAAAGACGGTGTGGCCGCTTTCAAGGAATCGGGCGCCGATGCGATTATCGCGATTGGCGGTGGTTCATCTATGGATACCGCCAAGGGCATTGGCATCATCGCCGAAAACCCCGAGTTCTCGGACGTGGTGTCTTTGGAGGGCGTGGCTGAAACTAAGAACCACGCAACCTTTACCATTGCGGTTCCCACTACTGCGGGCACGGCCGCAGAGGTAACTATCAACTATGTGATAACCGACCCCGATGCGGTACGTAAGTTTGTATGCGTTGACGTCAACGACATCCCCGATGTTGCCGTGGTCGACCCGGATATGATGGCTTCCATGCCGGCTGGGCTTACCGCAGCTACCGGCATGGATGCGCTTACCCACGCAATCGAGGGCTACACCACCAAGGCGGCGTGGGAACTATCCGACATGTTCCACCTGAAGGCAATAGAGATCATCTCTGCCCATTTGCGCGAATCCGTTGCGGAAGCAAAAAGCGGGGAGCCAGGAATCGGCCGCGAGAAGATGGCGCTTGGCCAATATATTGCTGGTATGGGCTTTTCCAATGTCGGCTTGGGCATCGATCATGCGATGGCTCACACCCTTTCGGCGCATTACGACACTCCCCATGGGGTTGCCTGTGCCATGTTGCTGCCCATTGCCATGGAGTTCAACAAGCCGGTTGCGGAAAAGCGTTTGGCTGAAGTAGCCAAGGCGATGGGGGTGGATACGTCGGGGATGGACGTGTCGGTTGCGGCTGATGCCGCGATCGAAGAGGTGCGCAAGCTTGCCAAGGATGTAGGGATTCCCGCTTTCTGCGAGAGCTTGAAGCCCGAAGACCTGGATCAGCTTGCCACCGATGCCATGAACGACGCCTGCTTCCCGGGAAATCCGCGTGATGCATCGCATGAGGAAGTGGTTGGCCTGTTCAAACTGCTACTTGATCCTTCGCGCGGATAATGCAAGTTTCGGTTGGAGGAATCATTGTTGCGGTTCGCATAATCTGCAAATCTGTTCAACATATTCCTGTAAATGATGGGAGATATCTCAAATTTTCAAAGGGTCTTTGAAAATTTGGATGAATTGAGAAATATTTTGCCTATTCCGGTTGAATTTTATTACTATTAGGGCAGTTCAGGGGGACGTAGATAATTTGAACCTGAACAGGACAAAATTGCAGAAATGTGTAATTTGCATTCTGCCGGAATGCTGGTTTTCAACTGATTTTTAGTCGAAACCAGCGTGTAGAAAGGGAGCGAAAATGGCAGTACCAGAGTTGACGCCCGAAGAGCGCCAGCAGGCATTGGAGAAGGCTAAGGCTGCGCGCACTAAGAGGGCAAAGGTTCGTGAGGACCTGAAGAGCGGCGCAATTTCGCTCAAAGATGTCCTCGACATGAAGGATGATCCGGTTATCGGTCGCATGAAGGCCTTTACCCTCATCGAAACCCTTCCGGGCTACGGCGAGGCCAAGGCAAGCAAGATCATGGCAGAGATCGGTATCGCCGAGTCCCGTCGCCTCAAGGGTTTGGGCGAGCGCCAGCGCGCCGCGCTTCTTGAGCGTCTTGGCTAGTACGCGCAAAGGAAACCTGTTTGTCCTTTCCGGCCCTTCTGGGGCCGGGAAGGGCACTTTGGTTTCTAGGCTTCTAAAGGTCGTTCCCGACGCTTGGGTTTCCGTTTCGGCCACAACCCGCCCGCCGCGCGCCGGCGAGGTCGATGGCATCAGCTACTACTTCATGGACCAACATCGTTTCGATGATCTTGTTGCCCAGGACGGTTTCCTTGAATGGGCAACCGTCCATGGAAACTCGTATGGCACTCTGAAATCGAGCGTGCTGGAGCATATCGATGCCGGTTACCAGGTGGTGCTTGAAATCGATGTGCAAGGTGCCTTCCAAGTTCGCAAGGCCATGCCTCAAGCGCATTTGATCTTCATCGAGCCACCATCCCTTGAAGAGCTTGAGCGCCGTTTGCGAGGTCGGGGCACGGAAACGGAAGAGGTTGTCTGCAGGCGCATGGAAACCGCAAAGGTAGAGCTTGCCCGCAAAATGGAGTATGATGTTCAGGTTGTCAACGACGACCTAGACCGAGCAACTGATGAGCTGGTAGCTTACATTGCCTCGTTTGCAGATGATACGAGAGGAACCAACGAACAATGAGTCTTATCGACCCCAAGATCGATGTTTTGCTTGATGAAACCGACAACGACCGATTCCTGCTGTGCGCATTGGCCTCTAAGCGTGCGCATGACATCAACGAGATGATGCGTGGCCAGCGCAATCGCGCAATCCAGCTTCAGACTGCTGTGGATATCGCCCGCGCAACCAATCGTCGCCCTCTTTCCATCGCCTTCGATGAGATAGCAAAGGGCGATGTTTCCTACGCGCCGGATACCATCGATATCCACAACCATTAATCACTATGGAAAATAAAGAGCTCGAAGAAGAGCAGGCGCTTCGTCGCGTTTGCTTGGTTCACTATCACGAGATAGGCCTGAAAGGCCACAATCGAGCCCAATTCGAAAAGCGCCTTGTTTCTAATATCAAGGCGCTTTTGCGCGATGGGGTTAAGATCAAGCGTATTTCCGGCAGGATCTGCATCTTCCTTTCGGCCGACTCGTCGTTCGAGGACGCTTGCGGTGTTGCGGATCAGATTGCGGGCGTGCCCGGTATTGCCCGTGTATCCAGCGGTTATAGGTGCGAGCAGAACCTCGAGGTTATGTACGAGACTGCAGTAAAGGCGCTTTCCGATGCTGGCAGTTTCGAAACCTTCAAGGTGTCTGCCCGACGCAACCATACCGATTTCGCCACGGACTCCATGCAGATGAACAAGCTTGTGGGCGCAGCGCTGTGCAAAGCGTTCCCCGACAAGAAGGTTCAGATGAAGAACCCCGATGTCGAAGTGCGCGTTGAGGTGATCCAAGGTTGGACATACATCTACGGAAGGTCTATTCCTGGAATCGGAGGTTTGCCTGTCGGCAGCGCCGGCAAGGCGGTTTGCCTGCTTTCGGCTGGAATCGATTCGCCAGTGGCTACTTGGCGCATGGCGCGTCGCGGCGCCACCTGTATTGGTGTGCATTTTTCCGGCCGCCCGGAAACCTCTGCTACCAGTGAGTACCTTTTGGAGGACATCGCTCAGGTATTGGAGAGAACCGGTTGCTTTGCACGGCTCTATGTTGTTCCCATTGGCACCTACCAAAGGGAGATTGCCGCTCAGGTTCCGCCTGAGCTCCGTGTGATAATGTACCGCAGGCTTATGTTCAAGGTGGCAGAGGCCATCGCCCGCAAGGAAGGTGCCAAGGGTCTTGTTACCGGCGAGAGCTTGGGGCAGGTTGCTTCGCAGACCATGGATAACATGCTATGCACAAACGCAGCTGTTGAACTGCCTGTTTATCGGCCATTGATCGGCTTTGACAAGCTGGAGATCATCGGCGAGGCCCAGAAGCTCGGCACGTTCGAGATCTCATCGCAGGATGCCCCGGATTGCTGCACGCTATTCATGCCAAGGAATCCTGAGACCCACGCAAAGCTTGCAAGGGTGGAAGAAGTGGAAGCAGAGCTTCCCTTCGCGCAGTGGGTTGCCGAGGCTGTGGAGTCGGTAGAGATCAAGGACTATCGCTGCCCATCTTATCGGGCACCCAAGCCCAGGAAGGCTGAGGCGCCTGAGCGAAAGTAGACAGCGTTTAGAGATTCTTTCACTTCGCTTTCGCATTTCCTTCGCAATTTTTTAAGGTTTCATCCCTATCCTCTCCCTTGATGGGAGGGGATAGGGATGTCTTTTTTGGATGAGGTTGATTCGCTTCGATCGAAGCTTGGGATTTCGCGCGTCAACCCCGTTGCGCTTGTCGGGATCGCTTTTGTCTCGATTGCCGTTATCGTTCTGATCTGCTTGTCTGCCTGGGGATTCTTCGCGAGTCCGGGTGTAGTGGTTCAGCGGACTGACGATTCTTCGTCAACGACCGAGGCTGAATCGGGCACCGATGAAACTGCGGTTAAACATATTTTCGTTCATGTTGTTGGCTCGGTTCAGGCCCCGGGCATGGTCGAATTGGAAGCCGGGCAACGTGTTTCAGATGCTGTGCAGGCTGCTGGTGGCTTCACCCCAGAAGCGGATCAGCTTTCGGTCAATCTTGCCAGGCAGGTTGAAGATGGAGAGCAAATAGTTGTCGGCAGCGTGCAAGAGGGCACGGCCAGCTCAGGCTCGGCGCAGTCGTCTTCCTCCTCATTCGAGCAAGGCGGCAAATCCGGCACTTCAGCCGCTTCGGGCAAAGTGAACATCAATACCGCGACCGTTGAACAGCTCACAACGCTTAAAGGGGTGGGGGAAGCCACGGCCCAGAAGATCATCGATTACCGCCAGCAAAACGGCTCGTTCAAGAAAATCGAGGATCTGAAGAACGTCTCCGGTATTGGTGACAAGCGATATGCGGCACTCAAAGACAGTATCACGGTCTGATTCCAGCGCAGAGGCTGAGCGCGCTGCTGAGCGACCGTCCATTCCTCCCTTACTGCTGTTCGGTTGCTTGTTTTGGTTTGGCTCGTATGTCGTTTATCAGGTACCGTACGAATGGAACGGTTGGCTTCCCGCTGTCTCTTTATCGTTGCTGGGCTTTTGTCTTGCGGTGATTGCCTTGCGTCTGGGGCGATCCGGCAAAGTGCTGGGACTGGTGCTCTGCGTTGGGTTTTGCCTTGGTTGCCTCTCCTCTTCGGTTGCGCTGTCGGGCCTCCATGAATCGCGCGATTCGTGGCAAGAGCTTTCCGGATCGCAAACCGTGATTCGCATCACGGAAGACG
>CAVDWN010000032.1:0-9995 GCA_963612535.1 Sphaerochaetaceae bacterium | reverse complement strand
CTGCCTATTATGGAGCATCTTCGCAGCGGGCGCAGAAAAATTCACGCAGGCTGAAAGCGAACGCGGCCGAACACGGCCTGCTATGCGCCGGCGTCCCTTGGAACCACGGTGCGCAGCCGAAGCGTTCGCTTCCCAAACAGGCGAAGGCCGGGGCGCCGCCCGTCGGGGACGGTAGCTACCGGCCAGGGCGCCCTACCCGCCAAGGCAAGCAGCCACCGGCCAGGCCACACTGCGCCCCTACGCGCCGAAGCGCGGGCGTGCCGGCCTCTTGCGCTCCGATTCCGCCGTGTACAGGGGAATGTAGATGGTGAAGCACGAGCCTTCGTTCGGGCGGCCCTCCACACGTACCCAGCCGTTGTGCTGCTCCACGATCTCCTTCACCACGGAAAGGCCGATGCCCAAACCGCCGGTTGCACGGGCGCGGCCGGGGTCGGCGCGCCAGAAGCGCTGGAACACCATCTTCGCTTCCTCGGGCGAAAGGCCGATGCCGGTATCGCGCACCACGATCTGGCCCATAAGGTCGCCCTTCTTGGCCATCACCGTGATGGTGCCGCCTTCGGGGGTGTAGCGCACCGCGTTGGAGATGAGGTTTGCCGTGGCCTGGCGCAGCAGGTCGGCATCGCCGTAGACGTACACATGCGGGTCGTACTGGAATTCCAGGCTCAGGCCCTCTTCGTTGATGTACGCCTGATGGGTGGAAACAACGGCCGAGAGCATTTCGGTGAGGTCGACCTTCTTGCGCTCGATGGGTTTGGTGCGGCTTTCCAGGCGGGAAAGCTTCAGCAGCGCATCTACCAGGCGCGAAAGGCGGCGAACCTCGGAGTTCAGGGTTTCCAGGCGCTCTTCATCGGGCTCGAACACGCCGTCGATCATGGCTTCCACCGTAGACTGGATGGCCATAAGCGGGGTGCGCAGCTCATGGGCAACGTCGGTTACCAGGCGGCGCTCCAGCTTGCGGTTCTGCTCGACGGAGTCGGCCATCAGGTCGAACATGTTGCCCAGGCGGGCTATCTCGTCGTTGCCCTTCATGCCGGTGCGCGCCGAGTAATCGCCTTCCTTCAGGGCCTTGGTCGCATTGGTGATGCGGCGGATGGGCGCGGCCAGGGCGCGAGCGAACAGGCACCCCACCACGATGGCAACCACAATGGCGATAACGCCGGCCAAGGCCATGGCCTGGTACGACTTCTCGCGGAATTCCGCGTCGGTCTGGGTAAGCAGCGTTTCGGAGCCGTGCACGCGCACGAACACGGTGCCCACCTGCTGGCCATCCACCACGATGGGGGAGGTGGCCACGTTTCCGCCGGTTTCCTTGGCTCCCACCTGGCCCAATGCCCTATCGGGCGAATCGTCGTAGACCACCGTGCCGTCCTGCGCGCGCACCTTGATGAAGATGGAATCGTACAAGGTGCTGGCAGAAGAAGCCGCGGTAAGGGCGCCGTTGTACCAGTCGCCGTTCGAGCGCTGGTAGCCCTGGGAAATGGAATCGGCGGTGGAATCGGCGATGCGCTGGATGTTCTCGGACGTGTAGGTTTGGAAATGCTGTTCCCACACCACCGATATAACGGCGATGCACGAAACCAGCGTGATAAGGGAAACCGCCAAGGCAACCAGCACCACGCGCTTGGTGAACGAGAGGTTGAAGCCCTCCTTCTCCGAGCCGGGTCGCTCTTCTCCGCCTTGGCCCCAATCTGTGCCTTTGACCTCTGCGGACACGGGGTGCCCTCCTTCCCTTTGCCGCCCCAAACAAGAAACGGCGCGCCTGTGCCCACTCGGGTCAGAGGCGCGCCGCTGGGATCGGCTCGTTTCGGCTAGTTGCTCTTCGTTGGGTCCTCGAAGCGGTAGCCCACGCCATGCACCGTGTGCAGCCACTTGGGGTTGCGGGGGTTGTCGCCGATCTTGGCGCGCAGGTTCTTCACATGCGAGTCGATGGTGCGCTCATAGCCCTCGAAGTCGTAGCCGAGCACCTTTTCCACCAGCTCCATACGCGAATACACGCGGCCGGGGTAGCGGCACAGGGTGGTAAGCAGCTTGAACTCGGAAGCGGTAAGGTCCACTTCCTTGCCGCTGACCATGATCTTGTGGCCCGAGATGTCGATGGTGAGCTCGCCGAACTCCAGAACCTCGCGCTGGGGCTCGGAATCGGAATGCACGCGGCGAAGCAGTGCGCGAACGCGCGCTACCAGCTCGCGGGGGCTGAAGGGCTTGATAAGGTAGTCGTCGGCGCCAAGCTCCAAGCCGATGATGCGGTCTTCCACTTCGCCCTTGGCGGTAAGCATGATGATGGGCGTGTCGGAGTTGTCGCGGATGGCGCGGCACACCCGTTCGCCCGGAACGCGGGGAAGCATGAGGTCCAGCACAACCAGGTCGAAGTGGTGCTTGGAGAATTCCTCCAGCGCTTCCTGTCCGTCACCCACGGCGGTTACCCAATAGTTCTCGCGCTCAAGGTATGCGGCTACCGCATCGCGAATGGCCTTCTCGTCTTCCACAAGAAGGATGCGACGGGTGTTCTCGTTGTTGTTCATAGAAGTCATCAATGCCTCCTAGCATGTATCAACAGCCCTTGCGGGCTTGTCTG
Organism: Sphaerochaetaceae bacterium; assembly: GCA_963612535.1. GTDB lineage: Bacteria > Actinomycetota > Coriobacteriia > Coriobacteriales > Eggerthellaceae > Anaerotardibacter. Next base: position 7,420 of record CAVDWN010000032.1, on the reverse strand, counting down.
CGAAAGCAGCGGCTGAACATGGGCGCACCGAAGCGTGGCGCGCGCAGTGCCGTTTGCAATTATTGTATCAATTGGGTTTCGGGCAGAACCAACAGATACCCAAATGTCACAATACCCCTCGGCATAGCCTGCATGCCGAATAGCAGGCTGAACGCTGTTCCAGGAGATCATGTGCCCACCAAACGCAGACAGAACACACCAAGCAGGGCCACCCGTCCCAAGGTAGCCGTACGCGGCCGCAACGCATCGGTTAGGCCTTCCGTGAAGAACGCCGGCAAGCCCTCCTTGCGCAAAGGGGCGGTGCCGGGCTTTTCCACCTCTGCGCCCGGGCGCAGCCCGAAGGGCGCACAGCAACCGCAGACCTTCGGCCCCGCCTTCGGCGAGGTTGCCAGCGGCGTCACCAAAGGCGCCCTAGAGCCCAAGGTGCTGCTTACCCGCCGCAACCTCATCATGGGCGCGGCGGCCATCGGCGGCGTGGCTGCCATCGGCGGCGGCGCAACCTACGCCATCGGCCAGCTTACCGGCGGCAAGGAGCCCACGGTAAGCAGCATCAGCGTGTCGGAAGACGCCGTGGAAACCCTGAGCAGCTACGAACAGGCAAGCTACAGCGACCATGTGAAGATATCCGGCAGGTACAAGATGCCCTACGGCACCTTGGTTTGGGCCGACAACGACACCGTTGCCGCGTTCCTTTCCCCCACCGAAAGCGCCAGCCCGCTCAACACAGCCGGCGTGCTGTTCCTTTCCACCGGCAAGAGCGTCACCACCCTGAAGGCCGCGCAAGGCGCCGGCGACGGCTACGAGATCATGGACGTGCGCTGCAGCGACGAGGGCATGGTGTGGACGGAATCGAACACCTACCTTTCCTCGTGGCGCGTGTACACCGGCAAGCTGAGCAATTCCGAGCTTTCGGCCATCACCATGGTAGACAGCGGCGATGCGAACTGGCAGATGCCCTCGCTTGCCGCAGTAGGGCAATACGCCTTCTGGCAGGTTTCCCCCAACACAAGCGGCGATGCCGCCAACGAGCGCTCGGCGCTGAAGGCGGCGAAGTTCGGATCCAGCGATGTTGCTGTTCCCTGCACCTCGAAGAAGGCCTTCGCCACACGCGTTACCCCCGCAACCGACGGCGTGGTGGCAACCCCGCGCGCCGAGGCAACAGGCACCTACTACACGCTTACCAAGATATCGGCCGGCGACCTTTCCACGACGGACACCATGACGCTGCCCTCTTCCATGAGCCCCGACCTTGCCGGCTACGGGAAAAGCGGATTCAGCTTCGGCTTCAGCAGCATCTACAGCTACGGGGGCGGCATCGCGAACCTGGGAACCTACACCCCCCGATCTGCGGCGCAGCCCTACAGCTACAACGACAAGCAGTGGTTCCGCTTTGCCCGCACCCCCATGGCCACACCCTGCTGGAGCGGCGAATGGTTCGTGGTGAAGTCGACCACGGCGCTGTGCTGCGTGAACTTCGCGAACAAATGCTATTTCACCATCGACACCGTAAGCGGGTCGGACGACTACGGCGAGCATCTGGTTTCGAGCGGCATCTGCAACTCGTTCGTGGGGCTTTCCCAAATCACCTCCGACACCAGCAGCGATGAAGACCACGCGCTGATCCGCGTGTTCACCCCCATATCGGGAAGCATCGGCAGCGCGCTGTAGCGAATCCACCCCCGACACTGCTCAACTCGTGCATGCCTCTGGGCAACACGCAAGCAGCAAAACGCCCCCACGGTACTAAGTCGCAGGGGCGCGAAGGCATGATATGGAACGCAGGGCTTGAGGCTTAAGATCGAATGCCCGTCTTTGCAAGGCGCGCCAGTTCCGCCTATCCACGCAAGTTTTTACGCTTGAGCCGCAACAGGGAAAAGCCGATGAGTCCTACAGCGGCAAACGCGGAGGCCAAGCAAAGGAGAACAGCGGGGTTGGCATCATCCGTCAACGGTATGTTCTCTGGCACGTCTTCCTGCTCGTCTTCGCTATAGTCCGATTCAGCCCCTTGGCTGCCTTCTTGGCCACCTTCTCCCTCGTCTTTCCGATCATCCTCGCCGCCACCGCTTGCGTTTTCTGTCCAAGCAGCAACAAGGATGATGTCGGAGTCGAGCTTATGCGCGAAATCGTAAGGCTCGCCATCAAGCAGCCATCCCTTGAAGACATAACCATCTTTTTCGGGATCGGCAGGCTTGGCCACGCGTTCGCCGGCCTTGACGGACTCAGCCAGATATACCGAATCGCCGTCTTTGAATGTCACGGTATAGTACGTCGAGGCGTCGGTCCAATGAGCCACAAGCTCGAGATCCTCCTCCACCAAGGTGTCCGCGGTAACCAGCTGCTCACCGCTGTACCAACCGGCAAACTTGAAACCATCCTTGGTGCTCTCGGGAAGGGAACCGAGGCTGCTCCCCTTCTTCACCTGGATAGGATCTACCTCGGTTCCACCGGCGGAGTCGAAGCTAACCGTCAAAAGCTCAGTCCATTTTGCATAAACCGTGGTGTCGGCCTTGATGGGAGTGCCGAAGCTGAATTCCTCGGTGCCCTGGGCATCCTTGTACCAGCCCTCGAACACGAACCCTGCGCGCTGCGGGTCGGCATCCGGCCTGGTGGCGGTCGAACCATACTCAACCTCTTGGCTATCCACGCTTCCCTCTGCGCCGTTGAGGTCGAACGAAACCCGGCAGGTGCTCACTTCCCACTTGGCGTAAAGGGTCATGTCGCCGGTGACGGGCTCGGTGAAGTCGAATGCTTCGGTACCTGCCCTATCCTTGAACCAGCCCTTGAGGGTGAAGCCTTCACGTGCCGGGTCGGGCGAAGGCTTGGTTGCGGTCGAACCATACTCAACCTCTTGGCTATCCACGCTTCCCTCTGCGCCGTTGAGGTCGAACTCCACCGTGTACTTATTGAGCTGCCACTTGGCGGTAAGCACCATGTTCCCGGAGACCACTGTGTCCGCTTCGGCCTTGTTGCCGTCTGCATCGTACCAACCCAAGAAGCTGTGACCCTCGTTCGACGGCTCAGGCAGAACGCCAAGGGTTTCGCCCTTCACAACGGTTCGGACCTCAGGGTCATCACCGTTGTCGAAGTCAAGCGTAACCGTGCATGCTTCGTCCCAAAGGGCGTAAACAACGGTATCTTTGGTTATCGGCGTCTTAGCGAAGTCGAACTCCGTTGTGCATGCCCTATCGGAGTACCAGCCCCTGAAGATGTGGCCTGCCCAAACAGGATCTTCCGGCTGCTCAAGGTACTCACCGTACACCACGGTCTTGCCTTCCACCTTAGGCCCGCCCTCACCTGTATTGAAGCTTACCGTGCAGGTAGCGCGCTCCCACATCGCCGTGAGGGTGATGTCCTTTGTGACCGGGGTGTTGAAATCGTATTTGCTTGCGCCTGAGTACCAACCGATGAAGCTATAACCTTCCCGGGTTGGCTGCGTGGGGGAATCGACCTTATCGCCATAAGCAACTTCCATCGATTGCCTCTCTATGTCGGGGCAATCGTAGTCGAAGGTAACCACGCAAGGCTCGTGGACGAGCTTCGCGTAAACCACCGTACCATCTTCAACTTCAGTGTCGAAATCGAATTTGCTTTCGAAATCGGCATCGGCATACCAGCCCTCAAAGGTGTAGTCGGCACGCACCGGATCGCTTGGCGGTGTTACTTTATAGTCCTTGCTCGAGTCTACGTATTTAACGGAAAGAACCGTGTCCCCAGCCATAAAGGTCACTTTCCTGTCCCCAGTAGACTGGGTGGAAAAGAGCGAATAGAGGGTTATGTCGTCGGTGACCGGAGCATCGTAATACCAGACACTGTCCTTCTTCGATGCCGTATCATACAAGAACCATTTGGCGAATTTCGCTTCGGTATCGCCCGTGTTCACAGGGGTGGGAACACTGCTGAAATCGATTGGCTGGCCGTCTTCCACCTCGATTTGCTTTTCGGTGGTTCCATCCTCGAACTTGTAATAGTTGCTCATATTGTTGGCAACGAAGGTGACCATGTGCTTCGACGCCTTCTTCGGCACGGTGACGCTCACTTTGAATTCCAGGTCCCCATCATCGGTGACCCTATAATCACTAACCTCGGTTGTGGAGTACTCGCCCAGCCCCTCCGTCGAACCAGCAGGGCTGTACTTGTTGAACTTGACCTTGAAATCGAAATCCGGCTTACCGTCGACGAACAAACTGCTGCTTGTCAGCGTGGATTCGGGTATCGAGATAGTGTAAGTAACGGTCTTTGACAAAGATTCGCCAGACCCGTCCTTCGCTTCCTCAACCTCTTTCTCCTTTACATATAGAGCATATGCTGTCCCTGGATGCTCGACGAGCTTGGTTGTCGAGTCTATGTAGCCGAAGCTAAGCGCAGACTTATAGACGGGCGTGTCCCCTTCTTCGGGGGCATCGGAGGATTGCAACTTGTCGTAGCTGTAGATATCGCCAAGCTCAATGCCCACCTTCTGGACAGCGCACGCATAGTTGGCACGAAGCACCGTTGGCCCGTTGATGGTAATGGACATCTGGCCGTCAACCGTTTTGACGGTCTCTGTTTTGCCGTTCGACGTAACCGTCCATGAAACAAGCGTCCATTCTTGCTCGTTGCCTTCGCTATCCGTGGTTTTCTTCACGAAATCGCTGTTCTTGAGGGTGAGCGTTTCGCCGGGACTTACATGATAGAGCCACGGCTCCTTGGCGCTATAGGCAACAACGGAGTACCCGGTCGTCCTAAGGTCATATAGGTAAAGGTAGTTGCCCTCTCCGAGAATGCTGTATTTGACATTGTCGGAATAGATGCAGTTCGGCCACAGAGAGCCAAGCTTCTGGGTTACAAATTCAGCGTTGGCGTTGATCTGCCGCTTCGATGAGGAATAGTCTTCGACTGTCACGCCGATGGAACTATCCGTGGTAACGGCGTTATCCCCGGTTCCTCCGCTTATTTTCTGAGACCCCTTTATCGACAGATTGTTGTGTTCAGCCTGCCCGCTGATACTGCCGTCGGAAGCGAGCTCGGCAACGCTGTTGCCGTCGATGAGGACGGTTCCGCCAAGCATGAAGGTAGCCGAATCGGTGTTGTTGCAATACACACCGCCACCTTGGCGAGTGGCGTAATTGTCGGAAATGGTGGTGTTGCTGATGCTCATTTGGTTGGCAAACCAAATTGCGCCACCTGTTCCCTCCTTCGACCCAGGCTTGCCAGCGTAGTTGCCCTTGAACTCCGCATTGGTGATGTTCGTTGCGTATTCACTTGAGCTGGAAACATAGATGGCACCGCCTTGGGAGGCGGCATGGTTGTCGGTGAAAGTTGTTTTCCCTCCATTCCCGAAGATAGCTATAGATGCCTTGGCCTCGCTGTTGTAGACAGCCCCGCCAGCAGAAGCAGAGTTTCCCTCAAACGTCAGGCCGCCTTGGTTGTTGGTCGTGGTGAGGCTGGCTTTGCAATTCGAGCCGAGCCATATAGCACCGCCCTGGCTAGCGGCAGAATTGCCCTTGAAGACAGTGGCTGAGTCAAATACGATGGCGTTGATTTTGTCTGTTCTTGAAACAGCTATGCCGCCGCCGTTGCCGTTGGCCTTGTTTCCTTCAATCGTAGCTGTGCCAATATGATTATTGCGACTGTCTTGCACGCAAACGGAACTGCTGCTGTCGATGTACATGCCGCCACCATCGGACCCCGCCTCGTTAAACGAAAGCGTAGACGTAGACCCACGGAAAATCGGATTGGTATCCTTTGTATGCTCCCAGTGACTGCCTGTGTAGATACCGCCACCGTAAGTGGCAGCCTTGTTGTAGTCCACATGGGAGTCAATGATATCCAAGCCAACATTGCAATCATCCACTATGGCTATTCCGCCGCCATATTCACCTGAAGTATTGTGGCTGACCGAGCTGTCTCCCTTGAATGAGAAATTAACACTGTTGCTTCTTAGGACCGAGCCGTCGTCATAAATACCGCCACCAGCTTTTTTGGCAATGTTATAGCTAATAGAGGACTCACTCTTTAGTTCTACGGTTGATTCGCTTAGATCACAATCACTCTCGCCTGGATCGATGGCCAGGCCACCACCGTACTTCTCACTCGTGTTCATCTCGATGGAAGAGTTATCGAGGTAGAGATAGGCGCATTTATCGATGTAGATACCGCCGCCCCAGCCTTCGGCGTGGTTGTACTTGACGCTCGAGTCCTTGAGGGTAACTTTGCTTAGCTCCGACTGAGCTATGCCTGCACCACATCCGTATGAGCCAGCATAAGTGTCGGCCACATTGCCGGCCACACTGACGCGAGTGAGCGTCAGGCTTGCTTCCTTTTGGACGGTAAAGCCACCGCCGCCAAGGCTGTCATCGCATGCGCCACCGGTGATAAGGCCACCGAAGATGGCGGTGGTTCCATTTGGGTCAAGCTTCCAGAAGGTTCCGTCTTCACCAAGGTCGATATCGGTCCCGGGATGCTCATAGAGAGATTCCTCGTCGTTGCCGTCTTCGGAACCGACAACATCTACGCTGGATCCCTTGCAAACGCGGATCACATCGCCGTTGCCCTGACCCTTGAACTTGTTGGAGGAACCGGGGTTGGAGACCCCTCGATTGATAACATGGCCATGAAGGTTTATGGTGTAGTGCTTTCCAGATCCCTCGAATTTTAGGACCCCATAGCCGTTGGTGTTCCAATCCTCCATGAGATCGATGGTCACATCGTTTTCCTCGTACGGGTTATGCGTGCTGGAAACCATATCCTCTACTGCATGCATGGTGTCTTCAACACTATGGCAATAGTAGCTGCGCGCATGCTCACCCTGGCAGCTCACCTTGGCAACGGCGCCGTCTTCGTTCTGGTCGTATGCGTACGCAAAAGAAGGCTGAAGCATGCATATCGAAAGCAGCGCGATGAAAGCCGCAACGAAAGCGAGCCCGGGTGCGATGGGGAAACGATCGGCTCTAGCATTAAGGGTCAATTTCATCATTCCTTACTTCAATGGAATGTAGGTATTAACTCTCAAATATTAGCATCCCACGCAGCAAAAAGCCCCTGCAGAGCGAATGCTGCAGGGGCTTTTGAGCGTGATACGGAATGAGATATGGGGTGCGGGGCTTAGAACTCCAGCTTCTCCAGGCGCTCGAACACAACGTCCTTGCGGGTAAGGAAATCCCACGGGTCGAAGATCTCGTCGAGCTGCTCGGCGGTAAGCGTTGCCTCGGGGTCGTTCTCCAAGTTCTCGCGGTAGGTGGGGCCGTCGACCGCGTTCTGGATGTCGGCCCACACCTTCATGGCGTTGCGCTGCACGATGACGTAGGCATCTTCGCGGGTGATGCCCGTCTGAACCAGCGCCAGCAGGACCTTCGAAGAGAAGATAAGGCCCTTGGTGCGCCACAGGTTGTGCTCCATCTTGGCGGGGTAGGTCTGCAGGCCGTCGAGCATCCACTGCATC
>CAVDWN010000031.1:0-10149 GCA_963612535.1 Sphaerochaetaceae bacterium | reverse complement strand
GTTGTGCTCCATCTTGGCGGGGTAGGTCTGCAGGCCGTCGAGCATCCACTGCATCTTGCCGAACATGTAGTCCAGCGCAATGAAGCTGTCGGCCAGGGCAACGCGCTCGGCGCCGGAATGGCTGATGTCGCGCTCGTACCACAGGGCAACGTCGTCAAGCGCCACCTGGGCGTTCGACTTCACCACGCGCGCAAGGCCGCACACACGTTCGGCGGTGATGGGGTTGCGCTTGTGGGGCATGGCCGAAGAGCCCTTCTGCCCCTTGGCGAACGGCTCTTCCGCCTCGATGACGTCGGACTGCTGCAGCAGGCGCACCTGCATGGCGATGGATTCCAGGGTGGAAGCGGTAACGGCGAGCGCGGTCATCACCTGGGCGTGGCGGTCGCGCGCCAGAACCTGGGTGGAAAGCGGGTCGGGCGTAAGGCCCAGCTTCTCGCATACGTACTGCTCCACGAACGGGTCGATGCTGGAGTACGTTCCCACGGCACCGCTGATGGCGCCGGTGGCGGCAACCTTGCGGGCTTCCTCCAGGCGCGTCTGGGCACGCTTGAGCGCCCAAGCCCAGCTGCCGAACTTCATGCCGAAGGTCATGGGCTCGGCGTGGATGCCGTGCGTACGGCCCACGCACAGGGTTTCCTGGAACTCGAAGGCGCGGCGCTTGCAGGTTTCGCCCAGCTGCTTCACGTCTTCCAGGATGATGTCCACCGCTTGGGTGATCTGGTAGGAAAGGGCGGTGTCGCCCAGGTCGGAAGAGGTCATGCCGTAGTGCACCCAGCGGCTGGGAGGCTCCTTGCCCTCGGGAACGTCGGCATCGATGTACTCGGCCATGTTGGTGGTGAAGGCGATAACGTCGTGGTTCGTTACCTTCTCGATCTCGTCGATGCGCTCCACCGTGAAATCGGCATGGGCGCGGATCCAGGCGGCCTCTTCCTTGGTGATGCCCGATTTGCCCAGCTCAGCCTGAGCTTCGCAAGCCAAGACCTCGATCTCTTTCCAGATCTCGAACTTGTTCTGCAGCTCCCAGATGGCACCCATCTTGGGGCGCGTGTAGCGACCGATCATCCTGTTCCTCCCTTATCGCGGGCCCTTGCCGGGCGTTTCGAGTCGATTGGTATTCTACCAACACTATAGGGGAGTTTGCCGAGCGGCGAACCTACAACGATCGCACGATCTCGCGCGCGCGGTTCAGCAGATCGGTGTCGGCGGCGACGATCACCTGGTCACCGGGGAAAATGCGCGTCTCGCTGCCCACGACCTCCATTTCATCGCCGTGCGATACCGCGATAAGGCGTATGCCGTCCTCGAATTCCAGGTCGAGCGCGCGCACGCCCTTGTAGTTGTCGTGGTAGCGCATGGAGGGCACCTTGATGTCCAGCAGGCCGATCTGGTCGCTGGTCAGCGAAACGGCAACGCCCATGGAGCCGAGCATGGCCTCTTCCTGGATCATGTGGGCGATAAGCGCCGTAGAGGAAACGGACTCGATGCCCAGGCGGCGGAAGATGCGCAGGTTGCGCGGGCTGTTCACGCGGGCGATGCAGCGCGGCACGTCGAATACCCGTGAGGCGATCTCGCACGCGGCAAGGTTGTCTTCGTCTTGGCCGGTGGCCGCCACGAAGATATCGGCCTGCTGAGCTCCCGCATCCTCCAATACGGTTGCCGAGCAGCCATCGCCGTTGATAACCAGACACGAGCCGTCGATGGTCTCGGAAAGCCTGCGCGCGCCCGGTTCGCTCTTTTCCACCAGGGCCACCTGGTTGCCATCGCGCAGAAGCGTTCCTGCAAGGTAGGCGCCCAGCTTGCCGCCGCCCATGATCACGATATACACAGCCGGCCTCCTAGTCTTTCGCGTACTTTGCGATGGTGGGGATCATGGCGTGCGAAACCACGGCAAGCACTGCGTCGCCATGGTAGAGGATGCTCGAAGGCGAGGGGATGGAGCTCACCGTGCCGTCAGCGCGCTCGAACGCGCACACGCGCACACCATGCAGGCTCTCCAGCTCGGACACCTTGATGGATTTCTGGTCTTTCCCCGAAAGGTCCAAGGCGAATTGGAGCACCTCGAAATCGCCGAACGTGGCTATATGGTCGCCGATGCCGGAAATGGCCTTCGAGAAGATCTCTTCCGCCACCAGGGTGGTGCCGCACACGTAGTCGATGCCCAGCTGCAGGTAGGTGCGCTCGTGGCTGCTGTCGTACAGGCGCGCCACCGCGTAAGGAACGTCGTACAGGCGCCGGGCGATTTCCACCACCATGAGGTTTGCGTTGTCGCTCTGGGTTACCGCGGCCACGAAATCGCATTCCTCGATGCCGGCGTTTACCAAGATCTCCTCGTCGTAACCCACGCCCACGTAGGTAGACCCGTTGAAATCGCGGCCCAGGGAAACGAACGCCTTCGGATCGCGGTCGATGACGCAGACGTTGTTGTCGTGTTCGGAGAGCATAAGGGCCAAGCGGGACCCTACGCGCCCGCAGCCTACGATGATGATGTTGCTCATGATGCTTGCGCCGCTTCGAGCAGCGCCTCCTTCGCGTTACAGGAACCGATAGCTAACCGTACGGGTGCCCCAGTCGCCATAGGAGCTGAAGCCGAACGCCTTCCAAACGCCAGGGGCCAGGTCGAGCGCGCGGCCGTAGCGGGCGAAGCCGCCCGTATCGGTAACGGTGGCGATTACCACCTTCCCGTCATAGCATATCTCGCAGATGCTGCCCACCCGGTACGCCTGGGATTCGGGCACGGCCACGGTGATGGAGTTGTCGGTAAGGTCGACGCCGGAAGCGGTGCTGGCAACGCCGAAGTTGCCGTTGCCGTCGTCGTTCGTGGCGATGCAGTATGCGCTGGCAACGCCGGAAGACCACGTGCCGTCGTTGACATCGGGGGCAACGTGCGGAGCGGTGGGAAGCGGGTCGAGCGTGCAGACCTCTGCGGCCTTCTGCTGGGCAAGGGGGTTCGCCGGATCCACCGCGATGGGAACGACCACCGGGTCGGGGTCCTTCACCGTGATGGAGCGCTGGGCGGAAGCGGCCGCATTGGACGCCTCGGAAACCGCGATGTCGCCGGACTGGCTTGTTGAAGCCTGGCTGCCGGCTGCGCGCTGGGATGATGAGATCTGCGTATCAACAGAGCGGGTGCCGGAAAGGCCGAGCGTGGAAGGATCTTCCGTACCGGAACCCTGAGCCTGGCCTACCGAGAAGAGGGCCACCACAGCCATTGCCATAACGAGCACGAGGCCGGTCATGGCGAAGAGCACGAGCCCCTTCTTGCTATGTTTCGCGGTATTAGCCAAAAAGCTCCTTGAACGCGGCTTCGTCCTTACCGCCCAATTTGGGGGGAGGCGGTGCAGACCTTGCTGCGCGCCGAGCCGTGAAACCGGCGCAGCGCGCGATTGCGTGTGCTCACGCGAACCGAAATTATAGCGTTTCAGCCCCTCCAAACCAAATCGAGGCGGCGGCGAACGGGTTCTACAAGAGTCTCCCTGTAGTGGAAATAGGCGCGCGAAAAATCGCGAGCTAACCCCTGAACAGCGGCGACGTCATATTGTGGTGGAAATACGATGAGAACATGGCAACACGGTCCACAACGCCCATGTCGAAGTACGTGATAGCCAAGGCAAGCGCCGCCAAGCCGGTTCCCAAGGCAAGGAAATCGCCGCGGTCGAAGATGAGCGCGATGGCTATGCAGGCAACAACCACCAGCCATAGAACCTCGGTGGCGTCCCCGATACGGGAAAGAGAATGAACCGGGCAGATGCCTAAGGTGAATGGCAGGAAGGCAAGGCACAGCTCTATGCACGCAACAAGCCCGCACAGGCGCACCCGAAGCGAGAGCTTGTGGCCGAAGCACACCAGCAGGGTGGTTCCCACCACCACGAACAGCAAGGGCCAGAAGCCCCAGGTAGAAAGCTGGGGCATGTAGGAAACGCCGTAGTTCACCGCCACGGCGAACAGGGCCGCGATGAACACGACCAGCGAAAGGACAACCGGCAGGCGATGCGCGGCGCGCTCCCGGTTGAACTCAAGGGCATCTTGCGAGAACACGCAGGGGCGCCTTCCCTCGGGAGCGTCGGCGGCTTCGGGCGGCGTTGGCGGGATATGGCCCGCGCCCGCATGCACGCCGTAAAGGCGCTGTGAGGCATAGGGGCGCTCTTTCGCGCTGACCACTCGCTGGTATCTGTCCGAGCAGATGGAAAGCGGATCCACATCGAGCGGGCGCTGCTCTTCGCGGCAAGAGGGAAGGAAGGCGGCAAGGGCCGCGTAAGGGATAACCGCAAGGCCGAACGTGCAGAGCACAAGCACCACCGCGGTAACGCGAACCACAACCGCATCGGTGTCCATATGCTCGGCGATCCCCGAGCATACGCCGGCGAACACCCTGTCTTCCCCTCGGTACAGGGGCGTATGGGCGCCTTCGCGCGCACGCAATGAATCATGCTTGGCTTGCAGGTCCAATTCGCTCCTTTCCCACTGGATCATTGAACAACGGGCGCAGCCGGGGGTGCGGGCCCTGTTGGAAAACCGTTTAATTACCGTGCGTTGTACCCGACGCGAAGCGGGCCTGAAGCCCAGCACAGAAAAGCGCCGCCCGTGGGGGACGGCGCTGGAAGCAGGCAATCACAGGTACCTGAAGTACGCGGCGCAAGAGCCTTCGCTTGAAACCATGCAGGGCCCAACCGGGTTCTCGGGCGTGCACACCTTGCGGAACAGCGGGCATTCGTTGGGGGCCATCATGCCGCGCAGCACGTCGCCGCAGCGGCAGCCCTTGGGTTCTTGCGTGGGCTCCACCTCGGGCTCGAAGCGCTGGAACGCATCGAACGCGGCATACTCGGGGCGGATGGCGTAGCCCGACCCGGGGATAACGCCCAGGCCGCGCCAGGTGGCATCTACCGTGCGGAACACCTCGTTGATGGCCGCTATGGCAACCGGGTTGCCCTCGGGCGCCACGCCGCGGGTGTAGGCGATCTCGATCTCGGCGCGGCCCTCGTGCAGCTGGCGCATGAGCATGGCGATGCCCTGCAGCACATCTACCGCCTCGAAGCCGGTGATGACGCCGGGGATGCCGTACTTTTCCGCCAGGAAGCGGTAGGGCTCCATGCCGATGATGGTGCTCACGTGCCCCGGCAGGATCAACGCATCTATCTGCAACTTCGGGTCGGAGACGATAGTCTCCAGCGCGCCGGGCATGTTCTTATGGGCAACGAACACGCTGAAGTTCTTCAAGCCCAGCGCCTTCGCGCGCTTCACGGCCATGGCCACAAGCGGGGTGGTGGTCTCGAAGCCAACGCCCACGAACACAACCTGCTGGTCGGGGTTTTCCTGCGCGAGCTTCAGCGCGTCGAGCGGCGAGTATACGATGCTCACCGAGCGCCCTTCGGCCTGCTCTTTCAGCAGGCTCGAGGTGGAGCCGGGCACACGCGTCATGTCGCCGAACGTGGCGATGGTAACGCCGGGCACGCGCGATAAGGCTATCACCGTGTCGATGTCCTTGTTGGAGGTAACGCATACCGGGCAGCCCGGGCCGGAAGCAAGGCGGGTGCCTTCGGGCATCAGGCCGCGCAGGCCGTTGCGGGCGATGGCAACCGTGTGGGTGCCGCACACCTCCATAAGCGTGGCGCGCTCGGGCGCCCATTTCTGGATGGAATGGATAAGGCCCCGGGCAAGCTCGGGGTCCTTGAACTGCGAAAGATCCATGATGCCGCCCTACAAGCCCTCTACATCGGCCAGCTCGGGAATCTGCCTGATAAGGTCGAGGGTCTGCTGGGCATCTTCCTCATTCACCACTTCGATGGCGAAGCCGGCATGGACCAAGACGAAATCGCCCACTTGGGCCTGAGGGGTAAGGTCGAGCGCCACTTCGCGCGTAACGCCGAGGATATCCACGATGGCAAGGTTGTTGTCATCGATGGTCTTCACCTGTGCGGGGATAGCCAAACACATTGTGCATCACTCCTTGCTTTGCGCCTGCAATCCTAGCACAGCCTGCCCGTAGGAAATCGATGCGTCGTTCGGTGGCAGATCTTTATTCAGGGCAACCGTGAAGCCCCGCTCCTGCAGGGAAACAAGACAACGCTCCACCAGGTAGCGGTTCATGAACACGCCGCCGGCAAGGGCCATGGTCTCTATCCCGTAGGCCGCGCGCACCAGCTCGGCGGCTTCCACCACAACCGTGACGAATGCCTCGTGGAACCGTGCGGCGATAACCGTTTCAGGGATGCCCGCCTGGATGTCGTCGAGCATGGCCGAGAACACGCCGGCAGCATCCATCAGCAGGACGGATGTGTCGGCAGCGGTGCTGTGGTCGGTGGCCGTGTTCTTCAGGAAGCCGATATGGTAGCGGCCGTCTTTCACGGGAAGGTCCTCGTAGGCTGCACGGACAAGGCCCTCGTGTGCGGCGGCCTCCAACAATATGGCCGCCTCGCCTTCGTAGCTCGGCTGCCGGCAGATGCCCAGCAACGCCGATGCGGCATCGAACAACCTTCCCACCGAAGAGGTTTCGGGGGTGTTCAGCCCCTTTTCTATCATCTGCTCGAAAACGGATGCGCCTTCCACCGCCTGGGCAACGAAGCTCTGGGCGCAGGGATGGTCAAGCAGGTCGAACGCCCACAGCGCACCGAAGGCGATGCGCGCTGGATCCTTGATGGCAGCAGCGCCGCCAGGAAGCGGGATGTAGGCGAAGTTCATGAAGCGCTCGTAGGCGTGCAGGTTGGAAAGCAGCACCTCGCCGCCCCAGATTGCGCCGTCCAAGCCGTAGCCGGTCCCGTCGAAGGCGAAACCGCATACGGGGCCCTCCAGCCCGTTTTCGCCCATAACGGAAAGGATATGGGCATGGTGATGCTGAACCCGCGCCACCGGCATGCCCTGCGAAAGCGCCCACTTAGCGGAAAGGTACTCGGGGTGGTAGTCGCACACCAGGCTCTGGGGCTTCAGGCGAAGAAGGCTGGCGTAGCGGCGGCGCGTTTCGTCCCAGGCATCCATAACCGCGGCGCTTTCCAGGTCGCCGATATGCTGCGAGGTGAACGCGGCGGTTCCGCGCGTGTAGGTGATGGTGCTCTTCTGCTCGGGTCCCACAGCCAGCACCTCGGGCGCCCCAGCGGCGGCGCTTGGCACGTTGATGGGAAGAGGGGCATAGCCTCGGGCACGGCGGATGAACTGGATCACCTCGCCGGCGGGGCCGCCGTCGAGCACGCGCAGCACGGAATCGTCGTAGCGGCCCTCGATGGCGCGGTCGTTTACCAGGAAGGCATCGGCCACGCCTCCCAACTGGGCAAATGCGGTTTCCTCGTCGGTGACGATAGGCTCGTTGTGGATATTGCCGCTGGTCATGACCAGCAGGCCGCCGAACGCGCGGATAAGCAGATGCTGCACCGGGGTGGTGGGCAGCATGACCCCCAGCTCGGGGAGCTTATCGGCCAAGCCGTGGGCAAGGGCAACGTCCATCCGCTTGCGCAGCAGCACGATGGGGCGCGCGGGGCTTTGCAGCTGGGCAGCCTCGGCCTTGTTCACCTCGCAGAACTCGCTGGCCTGGCTCACCGAAGCGGCCATAACGGCGAACGCCTTGCCGGGGCGGCGCTTGCGGTTGCGCAGCCGCATCAGCGCATCGGGGTTCTGGGCGTCGCACACCAGATGGTAGCCGCCCAAGCCCTTCACTGCCACGATGCCGCCTTCGCGGATAACACGCACGGCCTCGTCTATGAAGCCGTCGGAGGCCTGAACGTCATGCGCCCACTCGATGTCCCCAACGCCGAGCTGCGCGCCCCCGTTGACGCGAGCCCACCCCAAGTGCGGGCCGCACTCGAAACAGGCATCGGGCTGGGCATGGAAACGCCGGTTGGCGGGGTTGTCGTATTCTGCCTGGCATTCGGGGCACATCTTGAATTCCGCCATAGAGGTGGCCGGGCGGTCGTAGGGCAGCCCGCGCATGATGGTGAAGCGGGGACCGCAGTTGGTGCAGTTGATGAACGGGTAGTGGAAGCGCCTGTTCTGAGGGTCGAACAGCTCCTCGACACAGGCATCGCAGGTTGCCAAGTCGGGCGACACCAAAGTGGTCTCCGATTCGGCGCCCTCTTCCGAGAAGCGTATCTCGAACGAGTCGAACCCCTCCATCGGCACCTCGGCGATGGCGATTTCCCTCACCTGAGCTGCGGCTGGGGCATGTTCCGAGATGTCCAGCACGAAACGATCAAGCGCCTTTGCTTCGCCTTCGGCGTGCACCAGGACGCCATGGACGTTGTTCAACACCCATCCGGCGATCATGTGCATTTTCGCCATACGATAGACGAAGGGGCGGAAACCCACCCCTTGCACTACGCCGGAAATCTTCAGTTCGAGCGCTTCACGCGTCATGCGTAGACTGCCTCCTTGAATACCTTCACCAAGGCACGGATGGAAACGGCGGAATTGTCGGCCAAATGAACCTGAACGCAGCGCCTTCCGCGATCGGAAAGGATCGAGAAGTCGCCCGAAGCCTGGGCCTTGGCAAGTTCGCCCAAGCTGTCGGCGCGGTTGTCGGTGATATCGATATCACGCGGCTCATCTGCGGAAACGATAAGGAACACGCCCTTGTTGGGGCCACCCTTGTGCAGCTGGCCGGTGGAATGAAGGTAGCGCGGGCCGATTTCCAGGCAGGAAGGCACGCCCTTCAGGTCGGCAACCGAGTGGCGGATCTCCTCCAACGCCTCGCGACGGCCCTCTCCCGCAAACGGCAGGAAGGCGTTCAGGCAGAAGTAGTCGCCAGGCTGGATGCTGTCCATAAGCGCCTTGAGCGCGCAAACAAGGCTCTCTTCCCCGAGCTCGCCGCGCAGCGCCTCGGAAACATGAACCTCCGCATCGCCAACGGGGATGCCGGCCAGGCCGTTCTCCACGAATTCAGGCTGACGTGCGCCTTCGGCCAGGATGCGCAGGACCTCCTTCTTCGCAACCGCCACATCGGGCTGGTCGAACGGGCAAACCTCCATAAGGTAGCCCACCATGGCAATGGCGTATTCCCACATAACGAAATGGGCCGCCAGGTCTACCACGTTCATGACCTTGAAGTTCATGCGCGGGATGGCCGGATCGATGAACTCAAGCGCATGCGCGAAGTTCTGGCGATCGTCCCAAAGGTCGGTCTTGGTGGTGTAGGTGATAACCGTGCGGTCCTTCGGATCTTCGCGCAGCACCAGCGAGTCAACCTCGATGTTCGGCAAGATTCCGTAGCCGTTCTTGCCCAAGCTCTCGGCAACCAGCTGCTCGATCCACAAGCCAAGAACGCGGCCGCGCTTCGGCGTGAAGAACGAGAACTTGTCGCGCCCCGCCTTGTAGTTGTCGTACAGGAAGGCAGCCAGGTTGGCAGCCGGGTTGTCGATATCGTCCGAAGCGCATAGGTCCTCGGCAGCGCGGGCGCTTTCCATTAGGTCGGCAAGATTGATGCCCACCAGCGCCGCCGGCACCAAGCCGAACACCGAAAGGGCGGAATAGCGGCCACCAACGGTGGGCTCGCCCGAGAACACCTTGCACCAACCTTCTTCTTTCGCACGCTTTTCCAGGTCGGAGCCAGGATCGGTGATAGCGATAAGGTGCGAGGGAATCTCTTCGGCGGGCATGCTTTCCTCGAGCACCGAGCGAACCGCCTTCATGATGAGCGTGGGCTCGATGGTGCCGCCCGATTTGGAGGATTGGATGATAAGGGTGGTGCGCGGGTCGCATTCGGAAAGGATGCTGCGCACACGAACCGGCGAGTCGGAATCGAGCGTCTTGAACGTGACGAGCGAAGAGTCCGGCTTGTTGTACTTGGTGATGGTCATGGGGGCCTGGGTAGAACCGCCCTGGCCGATAAGGATCACGGTTTTCAGGCCGGCAGCAATCTTCTTGTCGGCGAACTCCTGGATATCGGCAATAGGATAGGGCGGCTCGCTGGCAAGCGTTGCCCAACCCATATATTCACTGGCGCACTGCTGCGCCTCTGCGGAAAAGCCATAAAGAGAGCTGTCCTTGCGCCTGATGCGACTGGCTACCTTGCCGTCGACCAGCGCTTGTAGGGAGGGAGGGTAGATCCCCTGAATGGCAAAATCGATCATTGTTCCTTCTTTCAATAGTTCTCCGATTTTACCAAATGGCAACGCTCGGGGCGCGTTCAGCCCGCAGGCAGGGCCTTCCGTTTACGAACGTTTACGTTCA
>CAVDWN010000030.1:0-10210 GCA_963612535.1 Sphaerochaetaceae bacterium | reverse complement strand
ATGCCCATGCAGCCGGTACCGCCACCGCAACGGATGACCGCGGCAACAACGTAAAAGTTGAGTACCAGAAGGCCAACGGCGACTGGGCCACGAACCCCGCTGATATCACTATCACCAACGTGGCCTCCACCAAGGTCAAAGTGCGCGCGTCTGTTCCCAACGTCTACGAAGGCTACGTCTACACCACCGAGGATCTGGAGGTTGTCCAGCGCAGCGTGACCCTGACCTCCGAGAGCCACGAGTTCGTCTACAACGGCAAGGCCCAGAGCTGGAACCATTTCACCTGCTCCGACGATCTGTTTGTCAGCCAGGTCGAGAAGCTCGGCTGCATTGCCACCGTTACCAATGTTGGCGACGAGTTTTCCAACGAGGTCTACTACAAATTCAAGGATGGCTTCACTGTCGACAACTATGAGGTCACGGAGAACTTCGGCACCCTAACCGTGAAGGACAGCACTGCCGAGATCGTGGTCACCGTCACCGGCGGCGAGTTCACCTACGACGGCCAGCCCCACGGCGCCACCGTCAAGGTGGGCGACCTGCCCGAGGGCTACTCGCTCGACACCGCCGCCTCCTCCGCCACGGCCACCGACGTCACGACTGCCGAGGGCATCACGGCTACCGCCGACGGGCTGAAGATCGTCAACGCCAGAGGCGATGACGTGACAAGCAAGCTCAACATCAAGAGCACGTCCGCCACCATCAAGGTGACCCCGCGCCCCGTTACCCTTACCTCCCAGAGCCACGAGTTCGTCTACAACGGCAAGGCCCAGAGCTGGAACGAGTACACTTGCTCCGACGATGTGTTCGCCGGCCAGGTCAAGGACCTCGGCTGCACTGCCACCGTCACCAACGTCGGCGATGTCGCAACCAATACGGTCGGCTATACCTTCAAGGAGGGTTTCACCGTCAATAACTACAAGGTCACCGAGCAGTTCGGTACCCTGAAGGTGGACGCTCAATCCATCAACCCTGCCGATGAGAAAACTTACCTGGACGTTCAAATCGATGAGCCCAAGAACACCGTCTACAACGGCGAAGAGCAGAAATGGGTTCCCAAGGTTGCTCACAAGAGTGGCAGCGAGCTTGCCAGCACCGATTACACCGTTACCTACAAGCGCAATGGCGATGTGACGGACGACTTTACCAGCGCCGGCACGATCACCGTGGTCATCGAGGGCCAGGGCAACTACACTGGCGTGGTTGAGAAGTCTTACACGATCGCTAAGCGCGATGTCCAGTTCACCGGGAAATCGGACGCTAAGGTGTACAACGGATCCGAGCAGAGCATCGAGGGCTACCTCACCAACACCGAGCCCGGCGAGGACCGCGGCTTGGTTGACGGCCACACCGCCAACGTAGAGGCGAAGGCCTCTGGCACCGATGTGGGTACTGCTGGCGGCACCATTACCGATGCCGAAGATGTCGTGATCATGGACGCTCAGGGCAGCGACGTTACTGCCAACTACAGCATCAAGACCGAGCCCGGCACCATGACCATCACGGCTCAGTCCATCGACCCGGATGAGGAAGCCTATCTGGGCGTTGAGATCCAAGCCCCCGAAGACGTTGTGTACAACGGCAAGGAGCAGAAGCTGGCTCCCGTTGTAGCCGACAAGGACGGCAACCTGCTTAAGGAGGGCGCCGACTACGAGCTTTCCTACAGCACCGAGGACTTTACCAACGCTGGCGAGGTAGCGGTTACCGTGGCCGGCAAGGGCAACTACACCGGCGAGGTCGAGTGCGTCTATACCATCGAGAAAGCCGCCATCAAGGTAGCCGACTCCGCCACCAAGGTGTACAACGGCGCAGAGCAGATGTTCTACGTGCAGGCCACCGACGCCACCGGCCTGGTTCAGGGCGAGGTCCTTACCCTGAGCGACGCACAGGTGAAGGGCACCGAGCCCGGCGTGTACACGGAGGTTTCCCCCTACACGTGGAAGGTAGTTAAGGCCGACAAGACCGACTCCACCGGCAACTACACCATCGATGTCTCCGGCACGCTCACCATCACCGCAGCCGACTCCGCCGCTGCCGACACCGGCAACGGCAACAGCGACAAGGCCGCCAAGGCAGCCAAGGGCACCGCTCCCCAGACGGGCGACGCCACCGCCCCGTTTGCGGCAGGCGCCGCAATCGCCGCAGCTGCCGCCCTGGTAGCGCTGTTCGTATCCCGCAAGCTCCGCAGGAACGGCACACGCTAGTTCCAGTGCCAGTAGGGACAGTCCCCTCTTTAGCACGCTAAAGCAGTGAACCAGAAAGCCGGCCTTCGGGTCGGCTTTCTTTGTGTATGGCGGGCAATTCTGCTGGTGACAATTCGTCCGTGATTGAATACGCCCGCTGCGGATAGGCGAATGTTCGATAAGCAACCCTAGGCAGCGTGCTGGTTTCTGTTGCGGGAGAGAGAAGCGAGAATCTACAATACAAAGATTGCAAGTTTCAGAAGGCATAGAGAAAGTTGGTGGGGGAGATGGACAAAGAACGTCAGCCTATGATGAAGCGGCTGCTTTCCATCCTATTTGCCGTAACGCTGGTTATGGGGCTGGTGCCGCTAAGTGCCTACGCGGCAATCGGCGATTCGGCTCAAGACGATGCGCAAGGCCAAGAACAGGATGCCACCGCCAGCACACAGGATGCCGATGGCAAGGTCAGCGATAACGGCGAAGCCAGTGACGATACCCAAGAAGGCGCCACTTCCAGCGATGACCCTGGCGATGCTGCCGGTAACGAAGCTTCCGTAAGCGATGGCGAAGAGCCTGCGGCGGATTCCCAGCCAGCCTCCCAGGATGCGAGCAGCGCTTCCGGCAACACCAGCGATCCCTACGCCCTGCAAACCGCCGAAACCGGCATGGCTGACGAGGAATACCAGACCGTTGTGTATCCCTACAACGGATCAAGCACGCCGACGGTAGCGGAGCTCTTCGATTTCTTCAAGGCGAATTACCCCACGCATACAGGTTATCTGGGTACCTACGAATACACTGGGTACACGCTCGATCATGGCAGCATGAGCTATATCATCAAGCAATCAAGCAGCTACACTTTCGTTGGAAGCCTAAGCGACACCTATAGGCTTATAGGGGAATACTGGGCGGGCACCTGGCCGTTGACGAACGAAATCGGCTCTTTCACATTCCAGAAGCAGTGGGATACTTCCTTCGCTACCAATCCGGTGGGTGCAGGCTCTATAACCAGGGAAGACGGCACTCCCTTCGATGGCGGCAAGGATTCCAGCAACGAAGGTGCCGAGGTACGGTTCAGGGTGAACGATGCCGATGGGCAAGATGCAACTGTTACCCGCTACGACCTTGATGGCAACAAGCTCCCTGACAATGATCAGCCCGTGATCTACAGCGCAGGCGACGGATATCGCATTTACGAGATCAAAGCCGACCAGAATTCCGTCGTCAAAGTAGAGTACACAGCGTCCACGACGAGCCTTACTGCCAATTTCGAAAATGCAACCGTTACAGTGGGTGGCACGGAATTGGCCTCTGGTGCCCAAACCACCGTGACTCCCTACAAGGAGCTTCCTGCCGAGATAGTTCCCGCAGACGGCTATGCCATAACCTCGGTGAAGCTTTCTGGTTGGAATTACACCGACAAAGAGCTTCTTACCAGCGATTCCTTCACTGACACGAAAAAGCACACAGCGCAAGTAACCGTCCCGTTTTTATCTAAAGACGAGCAGTACACGCTTACGGTAGAGAGCAAAAAGTGCGAGCTCAAGCTGAAGGACAACCCTATCGTGGCGGTGAAGGGCCTTACCGACCTCGATGAGATGACGCAACGTGTTATTGGGGCCTCGCTCGACCTTGAAAACAGCGTGCCTTCTGGCATTTCTGTTGAAGAGTTGAAGGTTGAATACTCGTCGAACAAGAACTGGACCGACTGGAAAGAGCTCGATTTCAGCCCCAATACCGGGGAAAAGATCATCGGCTTCCATAAGTTCGGCGACCAGGACAACGAGATCATCCGCGTAACCTACAAGGGCAATGCGCAGTACCGCAGGTTCAAAAGCGCCGAGTTCAGCATCCAGATTGCCGATGGCGGTGGCCCCACGCAATTTACGGCGACTGATCTGGCTGTTTCCTTCGATGGCGCCACCGGTGAAAAGCAGTCCGCTGTATATACGGGCAGCAGCATTCAGCCTACGTACACCGTTACCGCCGATGGGGCCGAAATCGACTCCAGCACGGTACGGGCCGTGTACGTTGGCTCTTCGCATTGGTATTTCAGCAACGATGCTCCTACCGAGCCTGGCACGTATGCGGTCTATGCGGTCTACCCTGGGAAGGGTTTCTATCTGCCTTCTTCGGCCAGGTGCGAACTTACCATCACACAGCAGTCCATCGACCCCAACGACAAGGATGCCTACCGGGGCGTTACGGTTTCCGATCCCGATCTGCTTATCGTCTACGACGGCAAGGAGCACAAGTGGGTACCCGTGGTGACCGACGCCGCAGGCAACCCGCTTGTCGAGGGCACCGACTACACGGTTACCTACGATACCGACGATTTCGTTAGCCAGAACCCTATTATCACGGTGACCATTGAAGGCAAGGGCAACTATACCGGCAAGGTTGAACAGATCTATAACATCTTTCGCCAGAACATAAATCCCTCTGTCATAGGCTTGTACCAGGGCGTTCAGATCGACAGTCCCAGCAACGTGACGTATGACGGCACCGAGCACAAGTGGGCGCCTACTGTAGTCGACAAGGATGGAAACCCTCTGGTAGAGGGCACCGATTACACGGTTGCCTATAGCCGCGGAGAGGAGGCAACTGAAGACTTCACCAACGCGGGCGAGGTAACGGTGACCATTGAAGGCGAGGGCAACTACGGCGGTAGGGTTAAGCGCACCTACACCATCGAGAAGGCCGCCATCGAGGTTGTCGATTCTGCCACCTTCGAGTACAACGGCCAGGAGCGGGTGCTGAACATCGATGCCGCCAACGCCATCGGCCTGGTCGAAGGCGAGGTTCTTAGCTTGCCCGACGCCCAGGTGAAGGGCACCGAGCCTGGTGTGTACGCGGAAGTTTCCAACTATACGTGGGAGGTGGTGAAGGCCGATGGTACGACCGATTCCACCGGCAACTACACCATCAGCGTCTCCGGTACGCTCACCATCACCGCCGCCGATCCCAGCGGTGACGTTCCCTCTGGCGCCGATGATGGTTCCGGCAGTGCCGACGAAGGGGCCAACGGGGGCAACAGCGCCACCACCACCAAGGCCGAAAAGGCCGACAAGGGCACCGAAGTCGACAAGGGCACCGCGCCCCAGACGGGCGACGCTGCCGCCCCGTTTGCAGCCGGCGCAGCGCTCGCCGCAGCTGCCGCCCTGGTAGCGCTGTTCGTATCCCGCAAGCTTCGCAGGAGCGGTACGCGCTAGCCGCCGTGTTCCCCGCTGCGCCGGGGTGTGCCGGTAGGGACAGTCCCTCTTTAGCACGCTAAAGTGCCAACTATGCAGGAGCTCGGCCGTTCGGTCGGGCTCCTTTTGTCTGCACCGAAAGCCGGCCTTCGAGCCGGCTTTCCTTATGTTGCGGGAGGGTTCGCGTTGTGGGGGAATTCGCGCTAGGGATGCGAATACATAGATAGCGGAAATGCAAAAATGCCCAAATAACCTGCGGTTCAACCTGCGGTTCAGTATTGCGGGGGGGGGCGATTGGGATCTAAGATGAATTAATTAAGTTGAATACAACTGTGTAGATAGGGGTAGGTGGGTTATGAAGAACACGGAATGCCGGCCATTGGCAAAGCGGCTGCTGTCTGTGCTGTTCGCCATTACGTTGGTTACGGGCCTGGTGCCCCTAAGTGCGTATGCGGCAGCCGGCGACGCAGTCGGCGACAAGGCTGAAGCAGCCACGACGGGCCAAGAGCAGGGGACTCAGGGCACTGACGACCAGGCCAAGGCTACCGAAAACGAGGGCACCGATTCCGATAGCGGTGATTCTGACAAGGCCGCTTCCGACAACGAGACATCTGCGGATGAAACTGCGACAGATCCTGCTATCTCTTCGGAAAGCAACGGCCTCTCCAGTAACGCAAACGACGCCAACGCGATCAACCTTCTCGACAACAGCAGGGCTGTGCCAGCTGCGGATAACTCGCTGCCTTATAACTTCACGGATGGCATTAAGCAGAGCGAAATTTTTTCATATGTTAAAAACAGATACGGGTCATTAATATCCAAAGGGATCAGGTACGTAAAGCTCGATAATAAGACAAAAATTACCAATTCTGATACGAGCTTCTTCGTGCCAGAAAAAGATGAATACAGTGCGTACGCAGCTTATATAGATTGGGACCGGACATATATAAATGTCGGTAAGGTATATTTCGAGGGCTACACCCGTACCGCCTTCGAATCCAATAACGATAATGGCGGCGTAGACGAAACATCCGTTACCGGTGCAACGTTTGAGAGCGATGGATATCGCAGCGATGCAGATAAGGAAGTAAGCTTCAAGGTTAAGTCGGTGCAGGATGCGACTGGCTCTAATTACGACGTGACCGTCAAGAACGGCAACGCTGTGATCGAGCCCAACAGCGATGGCGTTTACAAATTCACTACCACTAAAGAGAATTCAACTATAAGCATTACCTACACGCAGCCTGCTGCCACCCTTACGGCATATTTTTCAAATGCATCGCTGAAAGTAGGAAAGCAGTCGGTAGAAAATGGAACTCCCGTTTATCCGAAAGCTGAGGAAACCCATGAAGCCGTCGTAACCCCCGGTGATGGCTACGCTGTTACATCGGTGAAGCTTTCCGGTGGCACTGGCGAGTACGCGTACTCAGACATTGATTTGCTTGAAGGTGGCACCTTCGAGAACTGCGCTGCCAAGATAAGCATTCCGAAGCTCGGGAAGGATATGTCCTACGAGCTCAAGATCGAAACTGCGGAGTGCAAACTTGCGCTGAAGGAAAACCCCTCTGCCGCAGTGAAGGGCCTTACCGACAAGGACAAGGTCAAGCAGCGCGTTATTGACGGCGTGCTTGACCTGAAAAACAGCGTTCCTTCTAACATTTCAGCCGATGACCTGACGATTGAGTATAAAGCTGGTTTGACAGATCGCAGTTGGGAAGCGCTCGACTACGAACCCGAGTCATACGAGGTTACCTTCCATAAGTTCGGCGCCCAGGACAACGAGACTATCCGCATTACCTACAACGGCAATGCGCAGTACTGCAAGCTCGAAACCGGTAGTTTCTCCATCAACATTATTGATGGTCGTACTCCTACCTATATCGAGGCCAACGAGTCTGTTTCGGTTAAGTACGCACCCGAGGCTGATCTGAAGAAGGCCATCGAAGCTGCGATTGCTCCGAAGGTTTACGATGAGGGTGGCAATCAGATTGCCGACCCCCAGGTTGAGTTCGACTACAGCAATTTCAACCGTGCGGTTGGCACGCAGTGTGTAACCGTTAAGTACCCCGGCAGCGAGATGTACAAGAACAGTGAGCTAACGGTAGAGGTGCAGATCGCCAAGGGCGATGCTAAGGTTTCCGTCGATTCCCAGAGCATCACCTACGGCGGCAGCTTCAACCAGCCCATTGTGTCGGCCAGCCCCACCGAGGCTAAGCCTGTCTACGCTATCGTGGGCATCGAAGGCGACGGCAGCTCGTACGTCAGCATTGACTTCGGATCCATTACTGTGAACGATGCGCTTGGCGGAAACATTCCTGATTATGTTCCTGCGGAGTGGCGCGAAAAGCCGTTGCAGGACGTCATCACGTATGTCTTAGGTAACGAGTTCTCGGCTAACGACCTCTTGAATGGACTCGACCGTATTGGGGAATATCTAGAATATCTCAATAAGATACCTGGGGTTAACGTTGATGTTGATGGATTGATCTCTCGCATCCGTGCAGTGCTTGACAAGGTGAGCGAGATTGCTCCGGGCGTAATGGACTCCAATATCGTTCTTGGTGGCACTCCTGATCAGGCCGGCGTGTATGCCGTAGCTGCGGTAACCGTTAACCCCAACTACGCCAACGACGTTGCGGTGGGCTACCTCACCATCGCCCCGGCAACGCAGAATGTTGAGCTTAAGTTCAAGTACGAGCTCCCCGGCTCTTCCCTGTCCATCGATGAGGCCAAGAGCTTCGACTTTTCTGCCGGGTTGTACCAGGGCAGCCTGGACATTACCAGCAAGGGCAACGTATCTTGCCGCTTCATCGGTACGGATTACGATGGCAACGCGTATGCCAGCACGGCGGCTCCCACCAGCCCCGGCGTCTACACCCAGGTTGTTTCCAACATCGGTGGCAACTACTACGCCAGCCCAATTCACCGTGAATTCAGGATTGCTCGTGTCGATACCGAGCTGAGCATTTCCTTCGAGGGCGCTACCTCCACCGGCGATAATAAGCAGTCCGTTGTATACACTGGCAGCCAGGTGCAGCCTAAGTTCAAGGTAACTGCGGGTGACGTTGAGCTCGACTCCAGCACCGTACAGGCTTGGTATGTTGACCTTTCTCAGGGTTATTCGAAATCTGAGCCTCCTACGAATGTGGGTACCTACAAGGTTTACGCCGGTTACCCTGGAACAAGCTACTACGCTCAATCCATCGCTAGCTGCGAGCTCACCATTGAACGTCAGTCCATCAACCCCGAGGACGACACCTATCGTGATGTAGATATCGAAGGTGTCGATGATGTGGTCTATGACGGCACCGAGCATGTTTGGAATCCGGTGGTGAAGGATGCAGCCGGCAACGAGCTGGTACAAAAGACCGACTACGTTGTTGCCTACAGCACAGCTGACTTCACCAACGTTGGCGAGATCAAGGTGACCATCACAGGCATCGGCAACTACACCGGCGAAGTGGTGAAGACCTACAAGATCGTTCAGCAGTCCATCAACCCTGAAGACGTGGACAATTACCTGGACGTTAAGATCGATGATCCTGAGAACACCGTCTACAACGGCGAAGAGCAGAAGTGGTCTCCCGAGGTTAACCACGAGGACGGTAGCGAACTCGTTATGGGTAACGACTACGCTGTTACCTACATGCGCGGCAACCAGGTGACGGAAGACCTCACCAGCGCCGGCGAGATTACGGTCGTCATCGAGGGCCAGGGCAACTACACCGGCAAGGTTGAGAAGTCTTACACGATCGCTAAGCGCGATGTCCAGTTCACCGGTAAGTCGGACGCTAAGGTGTACAACGGCTCCGAGCAGAGCATCGAGGGCTACCTCACCAACACCGAGCCCGGCGAGGACCGCGGCTTGGTTGACGGCCACACCGCCAACGTAGAGGCGAAGGCCTCTGGCACCGATGTGGGTACTGCTGGCGGCACCATTACCGATGCCGAAGATGTCGTGATCATGGACGCTCAGGGCAGCGACGTTACTGCCAACTACAGCATCAAGACCGAGCCCGGCACCATGACCATCACGGCTCAGTCCATCGACCCGGATGAGGAAGCCTATCTGGGCGTTGAGATCCAAGCCCCCGAAGACGTTGTGTACAACGGCAAGGAGCAGAAGCTGGCTCCCGTTGTAGCCGACAAGGACGGCAACCTGCTTAAGGAGGGCGCCGACTACGAGCTTTCCTACAGCACCGAGGACTTTACCAACGCTGGCGAGGTAGCGGTTACCGTGGCCGGCAAGGGCAACTACACCGGCGAGGTCGAGTGCGTCTATACCATCGAGAAAGCCGCCATCAAGGTAGCCGACTCCGCCACCAAGGTGTACAACGGCGCAGAGCAGATGTTCTACGTGCAGGCCACCGACGCCACCGGCCTGGTTCAGGGCGAGGTCCTTACCCTGAGCGACGCACAGGTGAAGGGCACCGAGCCCGGCGTGTACACGGAGGTTTCCCCCTACACGTGGAAGGTGGTTAAGGCCGACAAGACCGACTCCACCGGCAACTACACCATCGAGGTCTCCGGCACGCTCACCATCACCGCGGCCGACTCCGCCGCTGCCGACACCGGCAACGGCAACAGCGACAAGGCTGCCAAGGCCGACAAGGGCACCGCGCCCCAGACGGGCGATACCACCGCCCCGTTTGCAGTCGGCGCAGCGTTCGCCGCAGCTGCCGCCCTGGTAGCGCTGTTCGTATCTCGCAAGCTCCGCAGGAGCGGCACGCGCTAAAGGCCAAGCTGAATAGCTGAAGCCCTAAGGAGCCCGACCAACTGGTCGGGCTCCTTTTGCGTCTGCGGGTAAAGCTTCTGTCGGCCGCGACACGATTCCCC
>CAVDWN010000029.1:0-10211 GCA_963612535.1 Sphaerochaetaceae bacterium | reverse complement strand
ATCCTCAATCGGTCTCATGGATACAGATTGTATCAATATCGAACATAGAGCACGAAAAGTTCAGCTGGCTTAGCCCCGCTAAAACGAAAAAGCCCCGCAGCCAAAAGGCCACGGGGCAATGCGCTCAGCTTCGATTAGAGGTTAAGGGCAGTTTTGACAGAGGCGAAAACGTCCTCGGGGTCGCGGTCGCCATCGATCTCGATAAGCAGATCGCAGCCACGGTAGTAGTCGATAAGCGGAGCGGTGGAGTTCTCGTACACGTCAAGGCGGTTGCGAACCGTAGCCTCGTTATCGTCGTCGCGCTGGTACATCTCGCCGTTGCACTTCGGGCAGGAAGCATCAGCCTCGGAGCCGATGAAACCGCAATCGCGGCACATGCGACGGGTGGTAAGACGCTTGATGATAACTTCCTTGTCCACATCGACAAGAAGAGCAGCATTCAGCGGACGTTCGAGCGCGGAAAGCTCGGAATCAAGCGCAACTGCCTGAGTAGAAGTGCGGGGGAAGCCATCGAGGATGAAGCCATTGGCGGTATCCGCATCCTGCAGGCGCTCCTTCACCAAGC
Source organism: Sphaerochaetaceae bacterium (assembly GCA_963612535.1). GTDB lineage: Bacteria > Actinomycetota > Coriobacteriia > Coriobacteriales > Eggerthellaceae > Anaerotardibacter. Next base: position 9,646 of record CAVDWN010000029.1, on the reverse strand, counting down.
CGATAACAACCTCATCGGGAACAAGATCGCCAGCATCCATGTACTTCTTGGCTTCGATGCCCAGAGGGGTCTGGTTCTTCACAGCAGCACGCAGCATGTCGCCGGTGGAAATGTGAGCGTAACCGTACTTCTCTACAAGTTTGGCGGCCTGAGTGCCCTTGCCAGCACCAGGTGCGCCCAGCAATACGATATTCATGAAGATTGTCCTTTCGTAACACGATAGAAATCGTTCATTAGATTTTACCAAATCGGCAGAGCAGAGCCGTTTCAATAAGCCGGTTCTTGCCGGATGGTCAAAAAAGAAGGCGGCTTGCGCCGCCTTCCCCAAATTACTTGAAGAATCCGTCGTAGTTGTACATCTTCAACTGCGATTCGACTTTGTTCATGGTGTCCAGCGCAACACCGATCATGATGAGGATCGAAGTGCCGCCAAACGCCTGGATAAGCGAATTGTTGGTGAAGTAGAACAAGATAGACGGAACAACGGCAATAGCAGCGATGAAGATCGCGCCCGGAAGCGTGACCCTATGTAGAACATCCTTGATGTACTGCACGGTGTTCTGGCCGGGGCGAATGCCCGGGATGAAGCCACCCTGTCGCTGAAGGTTCTCGGCCGTGTCTACCGGGTTGAAAACAACCGAGGTGTAGAAGTAGGCGAAGAACACGATAAGGACCGCGGTAAGGATCCAGTTAACCCAACCGGCGGAAATCGCATTAGCCACCGTAGTGAGCCAATCGACGTTGAACAGTGCGGCTATCTGAGCCGGGAAGTAGATCAAGCAGCTAGCGAAGATGATCGGGATAACGCCAGCAGCATTGATCTTGATGGGCAGGTAGGAATTCTGACCACCCATCATCCTACGGCCCTGCACGCGCTTGGCATAGCTGACCGGAATGCGGCGCTGAGCACGCTCCACAAAGATAATCGCAGGGATGCAAAGCAGCACAACAACCAGGATCAGCACGGTAACGGCAATGCCCATTCCAGTATCGGCGCTCAGGTTGATAGACGAGAAGATCGCCTGGGGAACCGAAGAGACGATGGATACGAAGATGATGAGCGACATGCCGTTGCCAACGCCACGCTGAGTGATAAGCTCGCCCATCCACATGATGAGCGCAGTGCCGACGATAAGGGTGAATACCACCAGCACATCGGTAACGATCTCGGGGACATCCGAGCTGAAGACAACGCCGTAAGCTTCAGACTTGAAGAGGAACAGGTAGCCAACCGCATTGATCAGACCAAGGCCAAGCGTAAGGTAACGGGTAACCTGGGTAATGCGACGACGGCCGGTTTCGCCCTCTTTAGCCCAACGGCCTACAGCGGGAATAACGCCCTGCATCAACTGCATGATGATGGATGCCGTGATGTAAGGCATGATGCCCAGCGCGAATACCGAGAAGTTAGACAACGCACCGCCGGTGAAAAGGTCGAGCATAACCATGGAAACGCCTTGATCCTGGAAGGAATTGGCGAATGCCTGGAAGGGAATGCCCGGCACCGGCAGATACGCGCCGAAGCGGTATAGCGCCAAGATACCCAGAGTGAACAGGATCTTGTTCCTGAGCTCTGGGACCTTGAATGCCTGTACAAGGGAACTTAGCAAGGCTCTTCGACCTTTCCGCCAGCAGCCTCGATCTTGGCCTTAGCGGAAGCGGATACCTTGTCTACCTTTACGGTAACAGCCTTGGTGATCTCGCCGTCGCCCAGAACCTTAACCAGGTCGGTGGAATGCTTGATGATGCCCTTGGCAACCAAAGACTCGCCGTCTACGGTTTCGCCAGCCTCGAAGTACTTCTCGATGCGGGAAACATTGACGGGCAGATACTCAACATGGTTGATGTTGCGGAAACCGGGGAGCTTGGGAAGACGACGTGCCAGGGGGGTCTGACCACCCTCGAAGCCGTTGCCCTTAGCCCCACCAGAGCGAGACTTCTGGCCGTTCAGACCACGGCCGGCAGTCTTGCCGGTGCCAGATGCAGGACCGCGACCCACGCGCTTACGATTGGTGCGAGAGCCCTCTGCCGGCTTCAGATCCTTAAGTTCCATGTTATAACTCCTTTTTACGCTATCCCGTTGCCGCCTTTCGGAAACGGGGCTGGCAGCTCGCCGCCAGCGAACTTACAAACTAGAACATTATGCCACAGATTGCAGGAATGTTTACCTGCAAGAGCGATATCCAAACAAAGAAAAAGCCCGTTCCGAAGAACGGGCTTTCAAAAGATGATCTGTTTAGATCTCTTCAACCTCTACCAGGTGCTTAACCTTGAAGATCATGCCACGGACGCCAGGATTGTCTACCTGCTCTACCGTGCGACCGATCTTGCCAAGACCAAGAGCCTTCAGGGTGCGGCCCTGATCGTACTTGTAGCCGATGGAGCTCTTTACCTGGGTGATGCGAAGCGTCTTCTTAGCGTCAGCCATTGTTAGTTCTCCTTCCAACCGTAGATCTTGGAAACGGAGAGACCGCGACGCTGGGAAACCTGCTCGGGGCTCTGCATTTCCTTCAAGCCCTCTGCAACAGCCTTGACGATGTTCAGAACATTGTCGGTGCCCAGGGACTTGGCGAATACGTCCTTGACGCCAGCGAGCTCGAGGACGGCACGAGCAGCGCCGCCAGCGATAACGCCGGTACCAGGGGTAGCAGGCTTAAGGAGCACACGGCCTGCGCCGTAAACACCGATGATGTCATGAGGAAGGGTGCCGGCCTCGGTCAGAGGAATGGAGAACATGTTCTTCTTAGCGTCCTCCACGCCCTTCTTGATGGCGGTAGGCACTTCCTGGGATTTGCCCATGCCGATGCCAACCTTGCCCTTACCGTCGCCAACGACGACAAGTGCGGTCAGAGCGAAACGACGACCACCCTTGACAACCTTGGAAACGCGATTGATGTAGACAACACGTTCCTGAAGTTCGGGAACGCCTGCCTGGTTTTCTTGCTTACGAGCCATAAAGCTACCCTCTCTTAGAACTTCAGGCCTGCTTCACGGGCACCATCGGCAACTGCCTTGATGCGGCCATGATACAGGTTACCGCCGCGGTCGAAAACAACCTCGGTGATACCGTTTTCCAGTGCTTTCTTACCGATGATCTCGCCGAGGGCTGCAGCACCTTCAACGGTTGCGCCCTTCTTCTCGGTTGCCTTGAACTCAGGGCCGAGGGTGGACACTGCGCAAATGGTCTTGGCAGCGACATCATCGATTACCTGGGCATACATGTTCGAGTTGGAACGAGTGATGCACAGACGCGGACGAGCAGCCGTACCGGAGATCTTGCCACGAACACGAGTGTGACGACGGCGCAGCCCAGCCTGTTTCTTTTGAAGCTTCTTCATTATGATTCCCTTCAATACCTAGCTACTGAGCTGACTACTCAGACTTCGCGGCCTTGCCGAGCTTACGACGGACATACTCGCCTTCGTAGCGGATGCCCTTGCCCTTGTAAGGCTCGGGCTTGCGCCATGCGCGGATGTCTGCGGCAACCTGGCCAACCTGCTCTTTGCTGATGCCCTTAACGATGATCTCGGTCTGGCTGGGAACCTCGAAGGTGATGTTCTCAGGAGCCTCAACGTTAACGGGATGGGAGTAACCGAGCTGGATCTCAAGGTTCTTGCCCTTGAGAGCCGCACGATAACCAACGCCAACAAGCTCGAGCTTCTTGGCATAGCCCTGGCTTACGCCCTCGATCATGTTGTGAATGAGGGTGCGGGTAAGGCCATGGAGGCTCTTTGCCTGACGGGAATCGTCAGGGCGGGTTACGATAACCTCTTCGCCCTCTACCTTGATGGTGAGGATGTCGCTGAATTCGCGAGTGAGTTCGCCCTTGCTGCCCTTTACGGTAACAACGTTGCCGTCAACCTTGACGTCAACACCGGAAGGAATAGCAACAGGCATCTTACCAATACGAGACATTAGTGCTCCTTCCTTCCTACCAGATGTATGCCACGACTTCGCCGCCGACGCCCTCTTTGCGTGCGTCGCGGTCGGTCATAACACCCTTGCTCGTCGAGATAACGGCAGTACCCAAACCGCCAAGAACGCGAGGAAGCTCATCCTTGCCGGCGTAGATGCGCAGACCAGGCTTGGAGATGCGCTTGATGCCGCGGATGGTGCGAGCCTTCTTCTCACCGTACTTAAGGGTAAGGGTGAGAACGTCGCGGGGCTGTGCAGGCTCGATTTCGAAGCCGTTGATGTAGCCCTCTTCCTGCATGATGCGGGCGATTTCGACAAGCTTCTTGCTAGACGGCATGGAAACCGTCGGCTTGCCAGCAGAGTTAGCGTTACGCACACGCGTAAGCATATCTGCAATGGGATCGTTCATGCTCATTGTTGTGTTTCTCCTTTGTTCGTGATGAACCGAAAGGCCGGTTCGTGAACACCCATGATGCTCACGCCTTGACCAACGGTACTCAACAACGTGACCGTAAGTAAGTTTCCTACCAGGAAGCCTTGGTCACGCCTGGCAGTTCGCCTTTGTTAGCGAGCTCGCGAAGGCATACGCGGCACAGACCGAACTTGCGGTAGTACGCACGGGGGCGACCACAGCGAGTGCAGCGATTGTGCTGGCGCGTAGAGAACTTCGGCTCACGCTTGGACTTGGCGATCATCGATTTCTTAGCCATTCAAGATCCTTCTTTCTATAACCAATTCTCTGCTACGAGAAGTTAGTTCTGCTTAGCGAACGGGAAGCCCATGGCATCCATAAGTGCCTTGGCGCCCTCATTGTTTTCAGCCGTGGTTACGAACGTGATGTCCATACCGCGGGTGCGATCGATCTTGTCGTACTCGATCTCGGGGAAGATAAGCTGCTCGGTGAGGCCCATGGTGTAGTTGCCACGACCGTCGAAGCTGTTGGGGTTGCAACCACGGAAGTCACGCACGCGGGGAAGCGCGGTGGACATCAGGCGGTCGAAGAACTCCCACATGCGGTCGCCACGGAGGGTAACCTTGCAGCCGATTGCCTGACCCTCGCGCAGATGGAAGCCAGCGATGGACTTCTTAGCACGGGTAACCATAGGCTGCTGACCGGTGATAACGCGCATGTCTGCGATAGCGCCGTCGAGGAGCTTCTTGTCGCCAGCGGCACGACCGACACCCATGTTCACCACGATCTTCTCGAGGCGGGGAATCTGGTTGACGTTGGTGAGGCCAAGTTCCTTGAAGAGCTGATCGCGCACTTCGTTTACATACTTTTCCTTCAGACGAGGAGTAGCCATTGTCCTAATAAACCTTTCTTCGATGAATTAAACGCAAGATTTCCGACCTTGCGTCCCCCGCATTACGCGGGGGCCATAAAAAGCACGGCTAAATATTTTAGTCGATGTCAGCGTTGCATTTCTTGCAAACGCGAACTTTTTTACCATCTTCACGCTTTACGTTGACGCGAGTTGCCTCCTTGCAGGAAGGGCAGATCAACATAACGTTGGAAACATGGATCGGGGCCTCCACCTCGGAGATGCCACCCTCGGGGTTTGCCTGGGTGGGACGCATCGCCTTTTTGATGATGTTGACCTTTTCAACGGTGACGCGCTGAGCGGCAGGCTTGGCGGCGATTACGATGCCCTCGGCACCGCGATCCTTGCCGGAAAGAACCTTTACCTTGTCACCCTTTTTGATGTTCATCTTTGCCATCTGTGTTCCTCCTACAGCGTTTCCGGTGCCAGGGACACGATCTTCATGTACTTCTTGTCACGAAGCTCGCGTGCAACCGGGCCGAAGATACGCGTACCACGGGGAGCGCCGTTGCCGTCGATCAGGACGCAAGCGTTCTGGTCGAACTTGATGTAGCTGCCATCGTTACGGCGGACTTCCTTCTTCACGCGCACTACGACGCAGCGGACGACTTCGCCCTTCTTGACGTTGCCGTTGGGCATAGCCTCCTTGACGCTGCAAATGATGACGTCACCCAGGCCTGCGTAACGGCGCTTGGAGCCGCCCAGGACCTTGATGCACTGCACCTTGCGTGCGCCGGAGTTGTCAGCGACGGCGAGCATGCTCTGCATTTGAATCATGTGCTTATACCTTTCGATGCTACAAGTAAGCTAAATGCCTACTTGGCCTTCTCTACGATGTCGAGAAGGCGCCAACGCTTCATCTTGGACAGCGGGCGGGTTTCCATAACGGTAACGGTGTCGCCCACACCGGCCTCATTGTTCTCATCATGGGCATGAAGCTTCTTGGTGGAGTTAACCATCTTGCCATACACGGGATGAGGCTTGCGCTCGTGGATTTGCACGACGCAGGTCTTATCGCCGGAGATGCTTACGACTACACCCTGGCGGACCTTACGAGAGTTACGTTCTTCACTCATGTCTTAAAACCTTCCTATCGCAGATCTAAGCCTGAGCGGCCTTGAGCTCGCGTGCGCGCATCTCGGTCTGGATGCGGGCGATGTCCTTCTTGACCTGCTTGATGCGAGCGGTGTTCTCGAGCTGGCCGGTAGCCATCTGGAAGCGCAGGTTGAAGAGCTCTGCACGTGCTTCCTTGAGCTTAGCCTGCAGATCTTCACCGGAGAGTTTCTGGATCTCTGCTGCTTTCATTTACTCCTGCCCTTCTGCCTCGCGCTTGACGATCTTGCACTTGATGGGCAACTTGTCGATGGCCAGACGAAGAGCGTCCTTTGCGGTTGCCTCGTCAACGCCGTCGATCTCGAACATGATGCGGCCGGGCTTCACAACGGCTACCCAGCCCTCAGGGTTACCCTTACCCTTACCCATGCGGGTTTCAGCAGGCTTCTGCGTGATGGGCTTGTCGGGGAAGATCGTGATCCAAACATTACCAGTACGGTTCATGCGACGGGTCATAGCGACACGAGCAGCCTCGATCTGGCGGTTGGTGATCCAATGGCGGTCGAGCGCCTGGATGCCCCAAGAACCATGGTTCAGAGTGGTGCCACCCTTGGCGTTACCCTTCATAGAACCACGCTGCACCTTGCGGTGCTTTACGCGCTTAGGTACCAACATTACTTATCACCCCTATCGTTATTGCGGCGACGGGAACGGTTAGGACGGGAAGAGCCCTCGAGTGCGGGCTGCGGAGCCTTCTGGCCAGGGAGGACCTCACCGTGGTACACCCAAACCTGGATGCCGATGGAACCCATGGTGGTTGCTGCGGTGCAGAAGCCGTAGTCGATCTTCGCACGCAGGGTGTGCAGCGGCACGCGGCCTTCGCGGTACCACTCGCGGCGGCTCATCTCGGCACCGCCCAGACGGCCGGCGCACTGGATGCGGATGCCCTTTGCGCCGCTCTTGCGGGCAGACTGTACAGCCTTGCGCATAGCACGACGGAAGGCAACGCGGTTCTCGAGCTGCTCAGCAACGGACTGAGCGATGAGGTTGGCGTCGAGCTCGGGGCGCTTCACCTCTACAACCTCAACGGAAACAGGGCCGTTGGCGATCTGGTTGAGCTTCTTGCGAAGAGCGTCAACCTCGGCGCCCTTCTTGCCGATGACGACGCCAGGGCGGGACGTGGTGATGATGACCTTCACCTTGTCGCCGGCGCGCTCGATCTCCACGCGGGAGACGGCTGCATGGGCGAGCTGCTTGTCAAGGTAAGAACGGATAGCAAGATCGTTCTCAAGGTTCTTAGCATAGTCCTTGTCGGAATACCAACGGCTGCGCCAGTCCTCGGTAACGCCGAGACGGAAACCGGTGGGGCTTACCTTCTGACCCATACTATGCCTCCTCTCGGGTTGCTACGATAACGGTGATGTGGCTGGTGCGCTTGCGGATGCGAGCTGCGGAGCCCTTTGCGCGGGGGCGGATACGCTTCAGCGTGGGGCCCTCGTCTGCGAAGCATGCCTTCACCACGAGGTTCTCGGGGTTGCCGGCACCCTTCTGTGCAGCGTTTGCCACTGCGGAGTTCAGGGTCTTCTCTACGACCTCGGCAACTGCGCGGTTGGTGAAGCGCAGGGTTTCCTGAGCCTCTACGACAGCCTTGCCGCGGATCTGGTTGAGGACGATACGCGCCTTGCGGGGCGAAACGCGTACGTAGCGAGCGATTGCTTTAGCTTCCATGTTTCACCCTTTCTTACTTGTCGTGGCCGCGGAACGTACGAGAAGGTGCGAACTCGCCGAGCTTGTGGCCAACCATGGACTCAGTGATGTATACCGGAACGTGCTTGCGACCATCATGCACAGCGATGGTGTGGCCAACCATTTCCGGGAAGATGGTGGACGAACGCGACCACGTCTTGATGACCTTCTTGTCGCCAGCTTCGTTCATCGCAATGACGCGACCGAGAAGGCGAGGCTCCACGAAGGGACCTTTTTTCAAACTTCTGCTCAATGTTTCTCCTTATTCGATCGGGCGCTACTTCTTGCGACGGCGGATGATCAGGCGGCTCGAAGCCTTCTTGGGGTTGCGAGTGCGATGACCCTTGGTAGACACGCCCCACGGAGTAACAGGATGACGACCGGAGGACTTGTTCTTGCCTTCGCCGCCGCCATGAGGATGGTCGACAGGGTTCATAACAGTACCGCGAACGGTGGGGCGGATGCCCTTCCAGCGGTTACGACCAGCCTTGCCGATCTTGATGTTGCCGTGCTCGGCATTGCCAACCTCGCCGATGGTTGCGCGGCAGGTGATGAGCACGCGGCGCATTTCGGAGGAAGGCATACGCAGGATGGCGTACTTGCCCTCCTTGCCCATGAGCTGGATGCTGGTACCAGCGGAACGGGCGATGGCGGCACCGCGACCGGGCTGGAGCTCAACAGCATGGATGAGCGTACCAACGGGGATGGCGGAAAGGGGAAGCGCATTGCCGGGCTTGATGTCGGCATCGGCGCCGGAGATGATGGTCTCGCCGACCTTCAGGCCCTTCGGATGAAGGATGTAGCGCTTTTCGCCGTCTGCGTAGTGCAGAAGCGCGATGCGGGCGCTGCGGTTGGGGTCGTACTCGATCGTGGCAACCTTGGCGGGTACGCCGTCCTTGTTGCGCTTGAAGTCGATGATGCGGTAACGACGCTTGTTGCCGCCACCCTGATGGCGCGTAGTGATACGACCATTGTTGTTGCGGCCAGCCTTCTTCGGCAAGGGCGCCAGCAGAGACTTCTCGGGCTTGGTGCAGGTGATCTCAGCAAAGTCCGAAACAGTCTGGAAGCGGCGTCCAGGGCTCGTAGGCTTGAACTGTTTTACTCCCATTTTCTTCCTTTCTACGGGCCTAAGCTCGTGCTTCGGCCCTTTGACTTATGTGGGCTCCATCACCGCCATGGGGACTTTTGGGAGAAAGCCCTCGGCGATTCCGAGTTCCACGCGCCCGGGTGTATCCATACACAGCCAGACGCAACCGAAAAGTATACTGGGATCAACGGTGTAATGCAAGGGTGAATTCTGCGAGATGTTTTGTTGTGTCGAGCCGGGTGGCACCCCGGACGATGCCTCGGGCGGAGCAGGGACTCGCCCCGGACCGAAAGGACCCGCAACGCCGGCCGAGGGCGATTGGGGTTGTCGCGATCAAGGCCCGCTGAAGCTGTCTCGAGCAGGGCCGCTAGCACGTTCGATCGCGCAGCCAGCACGCTTAGGCCCAGCCGCTAGTGCAGCTCCTTGTCAAGCTCGACGGCAAGCTCGGGAAGCAGCTTGGCGAACAACGCCTCTTCCCTGCCCTTCTTCAGCTCGCATTCCCATATTACATGGGTCTTCCAGC
>CAVDWN010000028.1:0-10584 GCA_963612535.1 Sphaerochaetaceae bacterium | reverse complement strand
TGGTCGGGCCGCAGCAGCCCACCTTCCGTGCGCCTGCAGGCAGCGGTCAACCCCTCGGGGACGTTCACGGTAATACCGAACGGGCCGTCTGCAGCCAGCGCCGTTTCCTCAACGGGAACGATGCGCTCCATGCCGCTCTCGCCTTCCAAGGCGCCCTTCAACTGCAAAGGCGCACTGAGGTTTTCGCCGGAAAGAGCGTCATCGAACCCAGCAACCGGGATCTCGACCTGCTCCTGCCATCCGCCCACGTCCGCACCCGGGCCCGCCCATCGATCCATGCCTCCATCGGCTCCCCGTTCGGCAACCTTGGCAGCATCCTGCTGCTCAGAGGCCCCAAACGAATGCAGGCAGTTGTAGCAAACCGGCATATCCGCAAAGCAGCGAGCCTTGCAAACGGGGCATTCTTTCATTGCCGTCGCAGAGCCGGGCGCATCAGTGCCGCCTGAAAGCAAAGCCTCCCCGGCCAAACCGGTGTGCGTTGCTCCGGCGAAACCTTCGCCCGCAGCCTCCGCAGCGCCCATAGCCGCTCGCCTCCGCTTTGCCTGGGTTGCCTGCTGAGCATTCATCTTCCTATACATATCGCTATCTCCTCTCCTTCGCGATACCAGTTGCCAACGTTTCCGGGATCCCACTCCCGCTCAAGAACCGCACATGCGCGCGGGCAGCGAACGAGCCTGCCCGGCGCCACTTTCTCCAACGAACGGACCACGGTTCCGTCCCGAGCGCAAAAAGCCACGTCCAAGGGATGCTTCATCCCGAACGTATGGATGGAGCGGCAGGGGGCTATCATCAGCACGCACCCCTTCGGCCGGGGCACAAGGAACCCCCGCAGCCGATCCAAGAAGCCAACCGCCGGCACCAGCGCGAACGTTTCGCCATCTCTACTCATCGCAGCTCCTAGCATTTATCACCACGGCAGTCCCGCTGCTCACCCCAGAGCACGTTGCCGTAGCCCATCGGTACGTTCCAGCATCTTTCGCGAACGTCGCCCCCGTCTGATTCCCGCCGGAAACGAACGTCCAGCCCTTGCCCGCCATCTCTGCCCTCACCTGATCGAAGGCAGAATCCGAAGACCCTTCCAGAACAAAGCCGACAACCACCCCGCCAGCATCCACCGAGCAGAGGGCATCGGCGAACAACGGCACTTCGCGTTGTGCGCCTTCCGGAAGCGCAATCCTGTACCCCGAAAGCGATTCCCCCGAAACCAATCGGGCCAGCACCTCTGCGCCGCCATCATCGACCTCGACAACGGCCGAATCGCCAGCCTGTTCGCCCTCAGCGCCCACGCCGCTCGATTGCAATTTGCTGGGCCACAGGAACAAAACGATTGCCAACAGCAGAAACAGGGCAACAACCCGCCATGCTCTTGGGTAAAGGCCACGGCATACCGGCCGCCCGCTGGCCTTGAGCTTGCCCATCTAGAACACCACCCCCGGCTTGTAAGCGGAAACCGACATGCTCGACTCGTGGTTCAGCGCCGGGAAGCTCACCCCGAAAGCCCCTCCCAGCCTGCCTTTGCCAAACAGCGTAGGCTCGAACGAAAGCCTTCCAGAAAACGAGACGATGCCGCCTTCCGTGCCAGAGCAGGAAACGTTTACCTCCAGGTTCTCTGCCGCAAATTCCTCTTCCATGGCGGCCTGCACCAATGCCGAGCTTTGCTCTGGCCCCTGCCCGTACGCCGGCGAAGCCGCATAAGTGCACACCGCGCTTCGGAAAACACGATCGAACGCGGCGCAATCGGAAAGGAACAGAACGGCATTCACGGCCGTAAGGGCAACAAGCAGCATGGCGGGAAACAGCACAACGAATTCGATGGTCATCTGGCCAGCTGTCTTCTTTGAGATCATCTCCATTGGCGCACTCCTGTCCAACTCGCGGCAACATCCCTCAGGTAAGAGATCCCGTCCTTTACCGCCTGCTCCAAACCACCAGTTACCGCCTGGGGCAGGGCCACGGTAACCGGGATCTCCACCACGCCGTCCAGAAGAACGATGGTCGCGATGGTATATTCCCCGCCCAGCTCATCGATAGATTGCAGTGCCGCAGACTGCAAGCTGGATAGCGCGCCATCGATACCGGCATCCCCTTCCATGGCAATCGCCTGGTCCTTGGCAGAAAGAAGAGAAGCCGAAACCGACGACCCATCGGCCTTAAGCACGTGCGAGGAATTCACCAGCACCGCCTTTCGCGCGCGCAGGTCCGGCGGCGAGAACCCGACATCGGAAACCACGCCCTCAAGTTTCTTGGAAGCCCACGATCCCAAACCGCTGGCGCTGGCCAGGGGAATGGAGTCGATCGCCTGCTTCACCGAATCCGCCATGGCATCATGCCCTTGGGTATAGACGCCCAGCAAACCCGACCAAAGGCTCAAGACCGGCTTCGCGGCACCGACCAGTGTGCTGCCTTCGGCGGAAACGCCGTCCAAGAACGAGGTGATAACGTTGCTGCCCTCGTCAGACGACTCGCGCACCAACGTCGCACAGGAAAGCGCCACCCGAGCGCCCAACTCCGCCGAGCCCCCGGAATCGACGAACGACGAGGGGAAACGGGAAGCAGGAGCCATCGTGTCCACAACAAGGACCACCGCCCCGTAATGGCCTGGCGGAGTTATGTCTATGCGGTTCTCGCAGGCTTGCGCCAGAGCCTCCTCGACCGATGAAAGCAGGCCTTCGGCCTCTTCCTTCACTTTGCCGCTTAGGGGGTCGAACTCGGCACGGGCCTTCTGGTACTCTGCCGCAGCTTCGGCAACTATGTTGTAGTGGTACTCGAAGCCGTTTTCGATGGAAGACGAGGCTGCAGCCACCCTGCCCATGCTGCTCGGGGCGAACTTGCAGTACGGGCACGCCACGTAGCCGGAGACGCTGTCCATCTCCCGAATGCAGCCGAGCCCGAAGCTCGAACCCTGCGCCGCGCCGGGACAGCCTTCCCATGCGTGCATCACCATTACCCCGCTGGCATCTACCGTCTTGGGGTAAACCGCATCAAGATAAAGGGTGGTTGCCCTCATCTCGTCGGTATTCTTCGGGAGCAAGGGGAACAAGGCGTCGAACGAACCGTCCGCTTCATGAACGTATCCTTTGCCCACCTCGGCTTGCGCGTAGGCGTAAAACCGCTTCCGCAAGGCAGAATCTGCCTGCTCGTCAACCGACGAGCCTTGGGGCGTCTCTATTCGGTAGCGCACTTGGTAATACGCCTTCGCCCGTTCAAGGGCCGCCGAGAAATTCCAGGTATCGACCGTAGAGAAGAAGGGGTTCTGCAATCCCTGCATCCCCGCAAGCTTCGAGGCGCGCTCGTACATGCAGTAGGAGTCCTGACTGCCGGAATCGTGCTCGTAGGCGCGCTGTTTCCACTCGTTGGCGCGCTGGGCCGCTTCCTCCGCCTTTCGTGCATCCTCTCGTAGCTGCTCCTGATGCGCATCCACTTCCGAAAGAGCCTCGTCCGACTCGCTGAAGGAAGATTCGCTCCCCTTCTCCATCTCCCATGGCTGCAGTATGGCGATTCCCTGGTAACGGGCACCCGATTTTGAATTGGCAGCAAACACCTCCTGCGCCTTGACGGTTGCCAAAAACGGCAATGCCTCCGCGATCTTCGTCAACGATTCCTCTGCGGACTTGCTGAAGGAATCGCGCGATTCCTTCAGCTGCTTTGCCGCATCTATGAATACCTTCGACAGCGCTTCGGTGGGAGGGATGCACGCGCAGACAACCCCCAAACCCAGCGAGCAGACCATGGTGAGCGACAAACTCAAGATCACCGCATCGCATATGCTTGCGGCAATGTAGAACTCGCCTACCGTGTTCTCTGCCGCAAGAGCCGCCGCATCGGCAACCTCCTGTACCTGGGCAGAAGCGGTATTCACCTCGTAAACGCGTGCCGCAGTGAATATCAGCGCCAGGGTGAGCAAAAGCGCTATTGCCATCCCAACGGTCGAAAATCCCTCTTCAGCCCAGAACAACGATGATCTTTCCCGTTCCTGCCGAATCATGAGCGCCCCGCCGTCGAACCGTCTTGGGCAACCCAAGCATCCGGGACAAGACCCAGGTCGTTGCCCAAAACCCAATCGCTCTTCACTTGCTGGGAAACCTCCACCTTCTGGGAGAAGCATCCGTCGCTGCCGGTTAAGCCCAAGGCGCTTGCCCCGAAGTCGAAGAAGGGCAGCGGCTTGACGCGGTTCTCGATGGAAACGCCCACCCGCTCGTGGGTCTCGTCGCCCCGAAGTTCCACCACCCATGAGCAATCGGCTTCATGCACATGGAAATTCTCTTGCTGGGGAATCGAGCCAAGATGGCGCAGGATGTATCCCTTGAACGCATCCTCGGAGCCGTACTCGTCGACGGGGCGCGTAGCCAAAAGCCGGCACCCCTCCGCAGCCGCCGATTGCATAACCATGCGGTTGTACAGCAGTATCCCCGGTTGGATCAGCATCATCAGCAAAAGCAATATGAGGGGGATGAGAAAGGCTCCCTCAACTGTTGCCTGGCCGCGCAATTGCCTTTTTGCCATAGTTCCCAATCCCCCTCCTTCGCTCAATACAGCAGCACGTCTGCCCACGCACCCGTCGCGACGTTCTTCAGATGATGGGATGCCGATTGCAATGCATGCTCGACAACCATCCCCGATTGGAACAAGTCCGCCATGGCCCCCAGCCCAAGCACAAGAGCCAGGAACGCGGCAAAGACGATTGCGTACTCGACCGTCGATTGACCCGATAGCCTTCTGCCGTCCATCACAGGCCGTTGATGCCATCGGATATGGCATTCCAAAGCTCCTGGATCTTCGGACGGAATACCGTGATGGCCAGAATCGCTATCACAACAAGCACTCCAACGATGATTGCGTACTCCGTGGTCCCCTGACCAGGCATTTTTCGCAGTTCATGCCGAAGATTCCAAACCTGGCGAACAGGACGGATCTGACGGTCAACGCATTCGCCAAGAGCGCACACCATCGCCGAAGCAGAACGAGATACGCCCCCGCTCCGACAAATCGACCCTTCCTTGCCAAAATGAATCCCTGCTTGCTTTTCCATCTTCCTTTCCTTTCTCCTAGAAGTCGTTCATCAGGTCCAACATGATCGGACCCATGATCAATATCAGCATCGCCGGCAATATAAGGGTCCCTACGGGCAGCAGCATCTTCACCGGCGCTTTCGCCACCTGCTCTTCAAGCTTCGCCTTCCTTATAGCCCGAGCCTCAACCGCCAAAAGGCCCAGATTATCCGCCAACGACGTACCGAACCTCAGCGACCGGATAACGTTTTCCGCAAACCTTTCGAACAGCTGCGAATCGTACGAGCGGGCAATGCCCCTTAGCCCTTCCGCGCGGGATATAAGGCTATGGCTCCACTGCCGTTGGGCAGAGGCAAGCGAAGCAGACAGCGACCCGTCGAAGGAATCGCAGTACAGCAAAAGAGCCCTATCGAAGGACATGCCGCTCTTCAGGCCAAGCACAACCACTTCGATCATCTGACTCAACTGATGCTCAGCGGAAAACGAACGACAGCGCGATTCCTCTTTCAGCGCCCGCGTCGGCGCGCTCCATCCAAGCATCAAGCCAACCGCAAGGCCGATGCACATCAGCAAAGACGAGAAAACGCAGCCGACCAATGCGCCCGCCAGGCCAGCGACGCCGGCCAACCGCAAACGCGTCTTGGCAAAGCCTTCCTGCGTCAAAACGGATTCAAGCCCCGCTTTTGCAACCAGATCGCCGTTCTTCGCAAAATCCCCGGCTGCCAAACGCCCCAGAGACGAGCCAAGCTGCCCAGTGCCGCTTGAGAAAACAGCCATTCGCTCGATCACCCAAGCGCCAAGCCCTCTTGATTCCAGGGAGACCCCCATAGATTCGAGAACAGAGCCGCCACCCATCGCCCGCAGGGCATTCTTTTTGCGCCTGAGGTTCTCTTTCCTGCTGAACCCGCCGTATCCGACTATGCCGCCTGCCGCAAAAGCGCAAGCCGCGGCTGTGCCAACAAGTGCCCCCATTATCATCTGGCACCCACTTTCAGCATCTTCCGTACAAGCACGATCCCCGACGCCTGCATCCCCAGGGCAACCGCCAGAAGAACAAGCCCCAACGCACTCTCGAAGAACGGCGAAAGGAACCCAGGGGACACAAGGGAGAACAAGCCGATAAGGGCAAACGGCATCACGGTAACGATCTGGGCCGAAAGCTTGGCCTGCGCCGTTTGCGTTCGGAGCGATCGTTTCAGCTCTATCTCGTCGGAAACAGACTGGCGCGTTGCCTCAAGGATCCGCTGCATGCTGCTTCCTGTGCGATGCTGGATCTCCAATGCCGTCGCAAGAAACACCAGCTCCGGCTCAGAAGACCCCCTCTTCAACTCCCCCAGCGCGGCTTCAGCTCCGCCGCCGGTCTCAAGAACGCCCGATACTTTGGCGAAAAGGTCCTTCAGCGCGCCGCTGCTCCTTTGCTCAACCTCGCTGATGGTCTGGCTAAGGGAGTATCCCGTTTGGAAACAGGCCTTCATCGACTGAAGCGCTTCGGGTATCTCCTCGCGCATTTCCTCCCGCCGCCTTTCGCGCCGTCTGGCAACCCAAGACCCTGCCCCCAAAAGAGCGCAACCCCAAATCGCCAGCACGCAAACCAAAGATCCCGAAACGGCGAATGCCGCAATCCCCAGCACTAAAAGACAGAGAACAACAAGGGAGGCAACCGACTCTTTCGTGCATACGAATCCCGCAACCTGAGCCTCGCCAACCAGCCCATCGGCGAATGCCGCGGCACGCTGCGAGCGCAAGGCCATGCGAGCCGGCGCCTTGAAAGCGGGAACCCCATCGGAGAGCACCGTCGAAAGCAACGAACCGCTGATGCCCGACCGGACTATCGCCCGCTTCGACCTTAGGCGCTCCGCGAAGATGCCGCCCAGGATCCTTGCGAGCACGATCCCGAAAAGCCCAGCAGAAACTGCAGCCGCTACAAGCAGGATGCCCTTTGTTTCCATAAACGCACCTCCTCCCTATCTGCTATGCCCAGAAAAGGCAGGTCGTCCAGCCAATCAGGGAAAAGCTCCCAAGCCCTGTTTCCCGTAACGAGGTTCTGGCAGAAGAAGCGCCGAACGCAGCAGGCCGATTTCTCCTTGTCCCAGAAGTAGCTGGATATCTCGCAAATTCCGCGCCGGCCATCGGGATAACGCGTGGTTTGCACCACCAAATCAATCGCGCTGGCTATCTGCGCCTCTATCGCATCGATGGGAAGTTCGGCGCCGTAGCGCACCATCGTTGCAAGGCGAGCCACCGCTTCGCTGGGAGAATTCGCATGCAGCGTTGTCAACGAGCCGTCGTGGCCTGTAGACATTGCCTGAAGCATGTCGAGCGCCTCGGCACCGCGGCATTCGCCCACAACGATCCGGTCGGGACGCATTCGCAGCGAGTTGACCACCAAATCGCGGATGGAAACCTCTCCCTGCCCCTCGGCATTCCTTGGCCGCGCCTCCAAACGCACAACATGGGGATGCTCGGTGAAACGAAGCTCGGCAGAATCCTCTATCGTGACGATCCGCTCTTCCTGCGGGATAATCGCCGAAAGCGCATTGAGCAGGGTTGTCTTGCCGCTGCCCGTTCCCCCGGAAACCGCAATATTGCAACGCCTGCGAACAGCCCATTCCAAAAGCGTCTCGATCAGGGAATCGAACGATCCCAAATCCCTCATCTCCCGCAAGGAAAACGCATGGGAGCGGAATTTCCTGATGGTTACCGCCGGGCCATCCAGCGCCAGCGGCGGGATAACCGCGTTAACCCTATGCCCTTCCGGCAAACGGGCGTTCACCATGGGGGAAGACTCATCGACTCGCCTTCCCAGCGGCCCCACGATCCTGTCGATCAGCGAATACACCTGGGCATCTTCAGCGAATGGGTGCTTGGCCTGATAGAGATGTCCCTCCCTCTCGTAATACAAGGACTTGGACCCATTCACCATGATCTCTGTGATCGACTCGTCTTCGAGCATTTCCTCTAGCGGCCCAAGCCCGAAAACCTCGTCAAGATAGCGCTCTACCAAAGAATCGGAAGATATCGATTCGTCCACAAGCCAAGGCTCGTCCCTAAGCACACGCTTGCAGGCTTGGCGGATCTCGTTTCTGGCCTGCCGGGGATTACGGGCTATCAAGCGCGCTGCCTGGTTCGCCGGAACCAGCTCACCCACCTTCAGGCGCAGCTCGTCAAGCGCGCAATCCGATGCGCTCCTTCCCGCGACGCCTCCCGACGTCCTAGATGCCGATGCCCGCTCTATCAAAGACATGCTGCCCGCCTTTTCCTAAAGCCCCCGAAAAGGAACTTCTTTGATGCAGAATCGCCGGCAGAGACAGCAGGCGCTCCAGATTGGGCGCCATCTGGCACAACGGCCAACAACAGCTTTTCCAACGAAGAGACAAATGCGTTCTTAGACGCAATCAAGTCCCCAGGAAGCCCTGCCCCCAAGAGCTCGCCTACTTCCTTTCCGCCGTCCCTCAATTCCTCGACATGCACGCCATGAAGCGCACAGGAAACATCTATCGAGGTCAGAAGCGCATGCTTCGAGCAGAAGTTGAGCACGAACAGGAATTGACGCGTGGCGATTCCGCATCGCTCGCACAGCTCAAGGGCATGAGAGCACGAGCGAACCGAGGAAGGCCTTTGGTCAAGCATGAACAGGATCTTGTCGGAAGCCTCGATCACCTGCATATGGGACTCAGACCAGAATGCTCCGGTGTTGACGACGATCAAGTCGAACGAACCCTTGAAGCTGCAGATGAATTCGGCCAACCTTCCCATGATCAGCTCCGATTGCTCGAGTTTTCGAGGCGATCTGATCAATGCGGGCAAGCCCCCATCAGGCTCAACCTGAGCCATCCTCTCTGGCTGCGCCATAAGGTCGGCTATGTCGAACCCGTCTTCTTTCCCCAGAAGGAACCCCATGTCACCGAATTGCAGATCCGCATCGATCAAAAGCGTCTTCAATCCCCGCGATTGCGCCATGGCGGCAAGGCTAACCGCAACGGTGCTTTTCCCCACACCGCCGCATCCGCCTACAACGGAAACCACAAAGGCGCTTTGCTCGGATTGGGTCTGCTTGAACACCGCCTGGGATATCAGCTCTTCTTGGGTTTTCTGAACCGCTCTATCAGCCGATTTAGGCAAAGAGCCGCCACCTGCCGCAAAAACCCGCCCAGCGCTACGAGGCTGCTCAGGCCTAGGGGCTTCGGAGCCAAACAACTCTTCCCCTGCAAAGCAATCGTCTTCGAACTGAGTGCCATAAGGCTCATCTAGCGGTATATCGGCTATTTTCCGGAAGCCGCGCGTATCCCAACGCCCCATATCCTCCAGCTTGGATCCCCCCGGCGTTCCCGTAGGTGCAGGACTATCCAGCCATAGCCGTTTCTGCTCAGAGTATGTGCGGACGAATTCCTCCAGCCCTCTGATCAGCCCTACGCCCGCAGCTTGGCATCTGCCCACTTCCGATCCTGTGCCACCGAACGAGATCAGGTCAACGTTTCTGTCGATCCTGTCGCCCTTCAGCGCGGCGGCTAGGTTGATCCCCTCCATATCGTCGGAAGAAACAACCCAAACCGGAGACGACCCGCCGTCGCCCGCAAGGGCCCTACGAACATC
The DNA here is from genome assembly GCA_963612535.1 of Sphaerochaetaceae bacterium. Taxonomy (GTDB): domain Bacteria; phylum Actinomycetota; class Coriobacteriia; order Coriobacteriales; family Eggerthellaceae; genus Anaerotardibacter. The sequence continues at coordinate 982 of CAVDWN010000028.1, read as the reverse complement.
AGCAGCACTGCTGAACACCCGCAGCCATGGCTGGGCAACAAGATTCTCGTCCACCAGGCCGATAACCTCAGGATGATTCAACGTCTGTGAATCAACGCATAGCACCGTTTTCCGCATTTTGAAATCCTCTCCCCACGGCAAAATCACCGGGAACTCGCTCATTGGCCAATACCTGTAGAAGTTAGCTGGAAGCCTGACCCTGCCCCGTTTCACTCGAGGCGCCAGAGGCCGTTACACCTGAAGCCTCGCCACCATTCTGCGAATCGCCTGAGGAAGAATCACTGCTCTTAGCCGGCAGAACGAAGTAGATATCCATAGATTGGGACGCAGTCACAAACTCTTGGGATTGATCCAGCGGAACCGCCAAGGTCACCCAACTGACCTTCGATTTAGACGAATTGCCGCCCTCGACGTTAGTGGCCAGAACAAGAATATTCTTCCCGATGCAGGCGGTTTGCGAACCCGTAGCGTACACATCAACCAGGCATCCGGCGCACAAGCTTCCCCCAACTGTCTGCACGTCCTGGGCAGGCACCGAAAGCGCAACGCAGCCCTCAGGTACATCAATGCTCGCAGCACTCGAGTCGAATCTTCTCTTCGAGATAGCCTCGCCTTTAACGATCATCGAAGAAACCTGAGCATCCTTGACATCGGCTAGCGTAGATATGCATTCCTCGGGCAAAAGGTCGCTGAGCCATGTTCTGGTGGTGCTGTTCGAAGAGTTCAGGGTCTCCCCCGGGTAGATGTCTTTTGTGGCCACAAGCACCTCAACCTGCTCGCCGCCATACCTCTCCATTGCTTCCGCACGAGCCGAATCGGCTTCACCTCGAACCAACGAGGCGTACGAGAAAACGCATACGGCACAAACTGCCCCGCATAACAACCCGGCAACCAAGGCACCTTTCTTCATACGTCCTCCCCTCTCTTTCTGCCCATATCGTGAAGGACGCATCTCATCGAAAATGAGAAGGCGATATTAAAC